>NZ_JBXWSG010000062.1:0-23297 GCF_059613305.1 Ruegeria sp. BHSB056
CTTCGGGATCTGTTATTCGCGCGCAATTGCTCAAGAACGCAGGTGTGCAGTTTGCAGTTCAAACGGCGCGCGTGGATGAGGAGGCGGTCAAACGGGCGTTGTTGGCGGAAAATGCCTCACCACGCGATATTGCCGATACGCTGGCCGAGATCAAAGCGCGTAAGGTCAGTGACAAGAACCCCGGTGCCATGGTGATCGGGTGTGATCAGGTGCTGGATTTCGAAGGGCAGCTGCTGTCAAAGCCCGAAACCCCGGATCAGGCGCTGGCCCAACTGAAAGCCATGCGCGGCAAGCTGCACATGCTTTTGTCAGCAGCTGTGATCTATCAGGATGGTGAACCGATCTGGCGGCATGTAGGGCAGGTGCGTTTGCGGATGCGGGCCAGTTCTGATGCATATCTGAAAGACTATGTTGTGCGGAACTGGGACAGCATTCGCCATGCCGTCGGAGGCTACAAGCTGGAAGAAGAAGGCGTCCGCCTGTTCGCCACCATTGACGGCGACTATTTTAACGTTTTGGGTATGCCCCTGTTAGAGCTTCTCAACTTTCTGGCTGTCAAAGGGATGATCGAGCAATGACAGACAACCGGGTTCCTTTGGCCGGAGTGATTGGGCATCCCATCGGGCATTCGCGCTCACCCAAGCTGCACGGCCATTGGTTAAAGACCTATGGGCTTGCCGGGCATTATATCCCGATGGACGTCGCCTCTGCGGATCTGGAGACTGTGCTGCGAACCCTGCCCAAAGCAGGCTTTGTCGGGGCCAACGTGACCGTTCCGCACAAAGAAGCCGCGTTGAAGATCGCAGATCACGTTTCTGACCGTGCAACCGTGATCGGTGCTGCAAATACGCTGGTGTTCCGAACTGATGGTTCGATCCACGCAGATAACACCGACGGGTACGGGTTTATGGAAAACCTGCGCAGTGGCGCACCTGACTGGAATGCGAAAGATGGCCCGGCGGTTGTGTTTGGTGCCGGGGGCGCTGCCCGTGCCGTATTGCAGGCTTTGTCTGATGCCGGAGTGCCGGAAATCCTGTTGACCAACCGGACACGCGCCCGCGCGGATCATCTGAAGGAAGAATTCGGCCAACGCATTCGAGTTATCGATTGGGTTCAGGCGGGGAATGTCATTGAAAATGCTGAACTTGTGGTCAACACAACTTCATTGGGGATGCAGGGCCAGCCAGAGCTGCGCGTGCCGTTGGATGGGTTGCAGCCCGGTGCCGTCGTAACGGACCTGGTCTATGCCCCGTTGAAAACCCGCCTGCTGCAAACTGCCGAGGAGGCCGGATGCACCACAGTCGATGGTCTTGGGATGTTGCTGCATCAGGCCGTTCCCGGATTTGAACGCTGGTTTGGTGTCCGCCCTGAGGTAGATGCGGATACGCGCGCGGCGGCTTTGGCATGAGTTTTGCGCTTGGCCTGACAGGCTCAATCGGTATGGGGAAAAGCACCACAGCGCAGATGTTCGTTGAAGAAGGGTGCGCATTGTGGGATGCGGATGCGGCGGTGCATCGGCTGTATGCCATTGGTGGAGCAGCGGTTGAACCAATGCGGGCAGCCTTTCCCGATGCGATACGTGATGGGGTGGTTAGCCGTGACGCGTTGAAACGGATCATCGCGGATGACCCGGCCACGTTGAAAACGATTGAGGCGATTGTGCATCCACTTGTCGCTGCTGACCGCGCAGAATTTCGCGAAAGCGCAACAAGCGACATTTTGGTGTTCGATATTCCACTTTTGTTTGAAACGGGCGGGGATGCAGCAATGGATGCCGTGGCCTGTGTTTCGATCCCGGCCGAAGACCAAAAACGGCGCGTGATGGAACGCGGAACAATGACCGAGCCGCAGTTCGAGCAAATCCGCACCAAGCAGATGCCGAACGACGAAAAATGCGCACGGTCGGATTTTGTGATCGTGACCGATACTCTGGACCACGCCCGCGCGCAGGTGCAGGATGTAGTCAGGCAGATACGGGCGGGGATGGCACATGCGTGAGATTGTACTGGATACCGAAACCACCGGGTTTGATCCCGAAAGCGGGGATCGGATCGTGGAAATCGGCGCCGTTGAGCTGTGGAACCACGTTGCCACCGGTGAAACCTATCACGTCTATATCAACCCCGAACGCTCGATGCCGGAAGAGGCGTTTGGCGTTCATGGTATTGGTCCCGATCTGCTGGAAACCCCGCGCCCGCCAGAAAAGGGCGAAGTGACGCTGAAAGACAAGCCGGTCTTTGCAAAGGTTGGCCACGGGTTTCGCGAATTTGTTGGCGATGCGCGGTTGGTGATCCACAACGCCTCATTCGACATGAAGTTCCTGAATGCCGAGCTGAAATGGATGGGTGCCCCGCTTATCCCGATGGAGCAGGCGTTGGATACACTGGCAATTGCCCGCAAACGGTTCCCCGGTTCGCCAGCGTCACTGGATGCGCTGTGCCGTCGCTTTAATATCGACAACTCGAACCGTGTGCTGCACGGCGCGTTGCTCGACTCGGAAATTCTGGCCGAGGTTTACCTGGAATTGATCGGTGGACGGCAGCCTGATTTTGGTCTGTCGACATCCGCATCTTCTGTGGACGGTGGCAGCGATGATTGGCGAGCTGCACCGCGCAGCACACCATTGCCATCCCGGATCACCGAGGATGAGCGCGCAGCACATGAAGCTTTCGTTGAAAAACTGGGCGAGAATGCCTTGTGGACCCGCGCCTGATCCGGTCAGGCACGGGTCAAAATCTTACGCGTCGGCTTTTTGGGCCTGTTCGGCCTGACGGCGCATCAACTCGTTGCGATAGAGCGCGACGAAATCGATATTGTCCAGGTTGACCGGCGGGAAGCCGCCATCGCGAGTAATGTCGCTGACGATGCGGCGCAGGAACGGGAACAACATGCGCGGGCATTCGATCATCAGGAATGGGTGCAGCTGATCTTCCGGCACACCTTCCACGTGGAACATACCGCAATAGTCCAGTTCGCACAGGAACAGAATGTCATCCATGCCTTTGGCTTTGGATGTCAGGTTCAACTTGATCGAAACTTCGAACTGATGGTCCGCCGCGCGTTTTTTGGCGTCCAGATTCACCTGAACGGCGATTTCGGGTTGTACGTCTCCGGAAACGCCCTTTTGCGCCATCACGTTTTCAAAGGACATATCGCGGATGAACTGCCCCAGAACACGCATCTGAACCTGCGGGGCGGCTTGGGCCGCAGTGTTTTCTGCAGCGTTTTCTTCGGCCATGGATCTACTCCAAAAATGAAATTCGCCACTGCTTAGCAAGTTGGGCGCGGCACCTCAATGCTGGTGGGGGCCTTCCACCCATTTCGAAGGCTTCGAGGGGTCTTTTTTTGGCCGAACTTCGGTGAATTCCCCATCGATGATATCGCCCTGATCGAACGGGTTCCCCCGGGTTTGATATCCGGGGCCCGGCCCCATCTGGAACTGGGTCACGGTAACCTTGGATTTCAGATAGCGGAACACGGCGATGCGGACACCGGGAACTAACAACGCAAAACCAACGGCATCAGTGAAAAAGCCCGGTGTCAGCAACAAAGCACCCGACAACAGGATCATTGCCCCATGGGCCAGCGGTTCGGTCGGATCGTCCAGTTCGGCAAAGGAGCGTTGCAGCTGTCCAAGCGCCATGCGACCTTGTGTCCGCACCAAAACCGTGCCCAGAACCGCGGTCAGCACTACGATGGCAAGTGTCGGCCACAACCCAATCAAACCACCAACCTGAATAAACAGTGCGATTTCGATTATGGGCACCAACAAAAATGCCAAGAACAGATACATTTGCGTTATCCTTTCCTTTAGGCCGGGCTGTGGACTTGCCACTCACTGTCACCTACATAGTGGCATGAGGCCGTGTATACAAAGTCGCGGCGTTGAAAAGAGAATGAAATGAGCGACAACCCTATGATCCAGCTCCTGGTCCTGGCCGGAATTGCCATTTTCCTGATCCTACGCCTCAAAAGCGTATTGGGCACGCGTGAAGGCTTTGAAAAACCGCCTGTGCAGCAACAGCCCGAAGCCCATAAATCGCGCCGCGGTTTCGAGGTGATCGATGGCGGCCCGGATCATGACATTACCGACCATGTCGCCGAAGACAGCGAACAGGCGCAAACACTGGCTGCGATGAAACGGGTCGAGCCCGGTTTTTCGGTCAGTGAGTTCGTTCAGGGTGCGCGCGGTGCGTATGAGATGATTGTGATGGGGTTTGAAAGGGGTAATCTGGATGAAATCCAGCCTTTCCTGTCGGAAGAAGTGTTCGAGACTTTCGTTTCGGTCGTGGCAGCGCGCGAAGATCAGGGCCTGACCATCGAGGCTGAATTCATTGGCGTACGGGAAACCACCCTGACGGATGTGAAATTCGACAAGGATACGAACCAGGCCGAAATCACAATGAAGTTCGTGGGAGAGCTGACCTCGGTCGTTCGGGATCGCGGAGGCGATATCGTCGAAGGCAACCCGAATTCCGTGAAGCGCCAGAAAGACAGCTGGACCTTTGCTCGCGTCATGGGCAAGGACGATCCGAACTGGCTGCTTGTCGCCACGGACGCATGATTGCAACGCTTCGGTCGCTTTTTCTGGTGGGTGCAATGACCATCGCCAGCGCTGCCGAAGCCGAGGCAACGCGATCCATACTGTCGTTTGACGATCTGCAGGGCTGGGCCGAAGATGATCACGGCGCGGCCCTTTCCGTTTTTCTGAACACGTGCGGTGATCTGGATGATCCGGATTGGCGCGCCTTGTGTGGTGTGGCCAGAACATATGAACCGGATGCCGCCCGCGCCTTTTTCGAGTTATTCTTCCGCCCTGTTCTGGTCGAAGATGACAAAGAAGGCCTGTTTACCGGCTATTTTGAACCCGAACTTGACGGCGCGCGCACCCGGACAGACCGTTTCAAATACCCGATCTACAAGATGCCGCCCGAAGCCCGTGCCGAAGGACCATGGCTGAGCCGTCGTGACATCCTGACCGGTGATGTGATGCAGGGCCGCGGGCTAGAGATCGCCTGGGTCGACGACCCTGTCGAGCTGTTCTTTCTGCAAATTCAGGGCTCGGGCCGTATTCGATTGTCGGATGGCGGAGCGCTGCGGGTTGGATATGGTGGCGCGAATGGTCACCCCTATCGGTCGATCGGTGTTGAACTGGTGCGACGCGGGGTTCTGGGTGCGCATGAGGTCAGCGCCCAGATGATCCGCGCCTGGGTGCGCAAGAACCCCGAGGCCGGTGCCGAGTTGCTGTTTCACAACCCGTCATACGTTTTCTTTCGCGAAGTCTCACGCGTTGCTCCTGAATTTGGACCTTTGGGGGCAATGAACCGGTCGATCACGACGATGCGCTCGATTGCGGCGGACCCCGCCTATACACCATTGGGCGCACCTGTTTGGGTGGAAAAGGACGGTGAAAAACCGTTGCGACGGCTTATGATTGCGCAGGACACGGGCGCGGCCATCAAAGGCGCGCAACGGGCCGACATTTTTTTCGGAACCGGCGAAGAGGCCGGACAGGCTGCGGGCAGGCTAAAAGATCCGGGTCGGATGGTTCTGTTGCTGCCCATTCAACGCGCCTATGCCCTGTTGCCGGATGAATTCTGATGACCCGGCGCAAACTGACAACCGATGAGATCGAGCTTTGGCGGAAGGTCACCAAACAGGCCGAGCGGCTGCATCCGGACAGTCCGCAGACCGTCCATCCGATCACTCTGCCGAAGCCCAGACCCAGAAAAACACCGAAACCCCGGTTTGAGGTGTTTGAGCTTGGTCAGAACCTTCAGCCGAAACCTAATCCAAACGATCTGAAGCCATCGGTGACGGATGCGCTGCGTGCCGCGCCTGTTCAGATGGATATCAAAGCTTTTGGCCGGATGAAACGCGGTAAGCTAAAGCCCGAAGGCAAGCTGGATCTTCACGGTATGCGGGTTGATACGGCCCATCCTGCGTTGATCCGCTTTATCCTGAGCGCACAGGCACAAGGTAAGCGACTGGTTCTGGTGGTAACCGGCAAAGGCAAGGACCGCGACGAACCCGGCCCGATCCCCACCCCGCGCGGCGTTCTGCGCAATCAGGTGCCAC
This sequence comes from Ruegeria sp. BHSB056, assembly GCF_059613305.1. NCBI lineage: Bacteria > Pseudomonadati > Pseudomonadota > Alphaproteobacteria > Rhodobacterales > Roseobacteraceae > Ruegeria > Ruegeria sp. BHSB056. The sequence continues at coordinate 6,079 of NZ_JBXWSG010000062.1, forward strand.
ATTGGCTGTCCATACCGCCGTTGGCGCAGGCGGTGATGCAGATCACGCCAGCGCATATCAGCCATGGCGGCGACGGCGCTTATTACGTCTATCTCAGGCGAATGCGCTAAAAATCCCGACGGGCGCGGGAAATGCCGGTTCGGACCAGAACGCAAACCAGCACGAAGAACACCCCAACCCAGATGAACTGTGTGTTCAGCGAAATACCAAGGTCAATCAGAACGCCGGTCAGGCCGGGGCCGATGGCCGATCCCAGAACCATGACAGCCGCGGCCATCGCCTTGATCGCACCGATATGTCGGGTTCCGTAGAATTCGGCCCAGAATGCGCTGGGCAACGTGCTGTTTGCCCCAACGGTCAAAGCCAGGAAAACCAGCCCAAGGGTTGCGCCGCCGATTGAATTGGTTGTGCCCAGAATGACGAACCCAAGTGCGATCGGAAGCTGATAGTAGGGCATGATCCGGGCGGTTCCCCATTTATCCAGCGCCCAGCCCGATGCAAACATGGATAGCAGGGATATTCCGGTAAAGATCGGAAATAGCGCCACCAGTTGGATATGCTGCCACCCCTTCACATCAGCCAGATAAACCTGATGAAAGAAAAACGCGGTGATAAATGCGGATGGCCCAAGCACTGATGGCACCATGAACCAGAACAGGGGATGGAACAGAGCGTCCCGGCGGGTCCAGTGTTTTCCCTGCATTCCCGATGCTGAAAACGCGTTGGCAAGGCTTTGCGGGGTTCTCTCCTCGCGCAGCAGCCGCATCAGAACCGGAATACCCAGCGCCGTGATGCCCGCCGCGGCAACCCACAGCCAACGCCAATCCAGATAAACCATGGCACCAACAAAGATCAGCGGCAGCAACGCCTCGCCAAGCGCATAGCCGGTGGACGCTATGGAAAGCGCTTTTCCCCGCGTAACCGTGAACCAGCGGGCCATTGCGACCACGGCAAGATGCGTGCTCATCCCCTGCCCAAATAACCGCAACAAAAAGATCACAAATGGCAACAGCAGCAGCCAGGTGTTCAGCGCCATTGCAACCGCGGCCAACGCCAGTCCCGCCAGCACCATTGGGCCCAAAACCCGTACGCGGAAGATATCCGTCAACCCTCCGGCCCAGATCATCACGATTGCAGACAGGGTCGTGCCCAACGTGTACAGCCCGCCCCATGCGCCGTGGCTGAGGCCGAATTCAGAGCGGATTTCACCAGCAAAGACCGAGATGAAAAAGGTTTGCCCGAAGCTGGACAGAAATGTCAGCAAAACGCCGGTCGCAAGCCAGGTCGCGTTGTCCACAAGAAACCGGTGCAGGGAAACCCGCGTCACGGATTGCTTACCTGGGCCTGGCCGGTTTCAGTCAGCACGATTTCTGTGGCGCCAACCGGATTGCGCTGGTTCGGTGGTACGAGGATGTCGATCCCGCGCCGGTCTTCGCGCCCAAAGGTTTCGCTGACCCGGCGCACGGAGCGAAGGATTGTCAACAGCGCCGGCGACGTGGCGGCCACAAAATGGGAAGATTCCGCATCGCCGTTGAAGGCGGTCGTATCCACGATTTCTATCGGATATTCAGACAGCTTCTCGGCCGATCCGATATTGCCCAACCTTTCGCCATCTGCGGTTCCCCTTAGGCGGCCGGAGACGTTCAGGACCTTGTCTTTCTTGGACACCATCAGGACAAAAGGATCAGGAGGATTTTTGATACTGTTCATCTGCGACCGAAAAACATCCACATCCAGATCGGGCGAGATCAGAATAAGGCCTTCCAGATTTCGCTTTGCCCAGCCCGGCTGTTTCAGTTCGGTTTGCCGTATCATCTCCATAGCCAGCGCGCCACCCATTGAATGCGCCACAAGGGCCACCCGCCTGATACCCATCGACTTGAGAAGCCGAATGGTTTCTTCCAGCCCATCACGGGCAAACAACATGCTGTCCAGATCATAGGCATAACCATAGCCCGTCGCGCGGCTGGGCCATGAATAGACAAGGATCTGACCGGGTAAACCGATATCATGCGACAGCTGAGCGGCCCGGAACAATGTCTCTGTCTGAGTGGAGTTATAGCCATGCACAAAAATCGTGACTTCGTCGGCCCCACTCAGCCTGTCCTTCAACTGTTGCGGCCCGCTTAGCTGATTTATCTCTGCCAGCACGAACTGCTTTCTCGGGTCAGGGTTTGCGTATGAGAATTTAAGGCTTCCCGGTGAACGTCCCGGTGGTATCGAAACGGTGGTTTCCAGAAACTGCAGGCGTTCTGCGCGGCGGAATCCATACGCGCCATCGGGTTCGCGTGCACGTGTCGTGGCGGCAAAAACTGTTTCCGGAGTTCCGATTTCCAAGGCGGATGGAAGCGTTTCGGATACGGTACGATCAACACATGCCGCCAGCAAGACCAGGCACAGAATGAAGATTAAGAAACGCAACACGGACAACCCCCGGAACCAATTGCCGACACGCTACCCTATTCTAATCTCGCGTCCAGCGTGGCCATACGCAAAAGCGGCAAGAACCAGCCCGAGCGGTTACAATCTGTAACAGACCGTATCCGTACGAAACCGACCTTTGCCGGTGCTGTTAGCCTAGACCTCTGTGTCCTCGCCCTGCTCTTTGCGTGGCATTTCTTCGATCAGTCGGGTTTCAAGCAATTGCCCGTTCCGATAGAGGATCGGATAGGCCACAGCGGCGATGTGGCTGTTGAATTCCCGGAAAGCGCGCAAAGTTTCGAGGTGGATGTCGCTGGTCTCAAAGCTTTCCGTACTGCCATGCTGCAAACGTCTGAGGTGGCGTTTGCGGCTGTCACGCTCGGCCCGTTTGATTTCGGTTTTCTCAAGGCTCAGCAGGCGGGCGCTTTCCAGATCACCCGAGATCAGAACGTTTGAGGCCAGTTTGAGGTTGGCGAGGATGCCTTCGTGCATCTCAACCAGTTCCGACCAACCCTCTTTCGAAAATGAAGCGCCTTTCTTCCGCATGTCGCCCGCCAGAACAGTCAGCCGCTTGGCAACAACGTCGCCCGCGGTTTCCAGCCGGATTGCGTATTCCATCAGGTCGCGCGCCACTTTTGCGTTCTGCTTTCCGAACGTCTCTTCGGGAATGGCGGCCACGAATTTTCGAATACCCGACAAGCAGTCGTTCACATCCTCGTCCATGTCCCTTACGGCGCGTATCTGGTCCTTGTCTCCGCTGCGATACAATTCCAGTGACGGGCGGAACATCGATTCGACCAGGTCGCTCATCCGCAGCAGTTCACGCTTGAGGCTGGACAGCGCCTGAGACGGGCTGCCGGCGGTGCGCACATCCAGCGCGCTGGCCGGGCGACCTGCCTGGGCCAGCGCGTTCGCAGATTTCGGATCCGGAAAAAACTGCTCGAAAGGCGCGCGCAAACGCCCGCAGAACGGCAGTGCCAGCAGCAGCAACGAGGCATTGAACGCAAGATGCGCATTGACCAGCATCTGCCCGCCCTGCAAATCCCCCAGAACACCGGCACGCAGTGCCGCAGTCGCCGCGAAAAGGGTGATTATCGCCCAGCTGCCGCGCAAGGCCAGGTTGGCAAAGGGTATGCGCCTGGCAGGCATTTCCATCCCCCTGCTCAGCCAAACAGGTATGAAGGCTGAACCGAAGTTGGCCCCCAATACCAGCGAGAGCCCGGCGGCAAACGGGATTGCGCCGATCTGAACCAGCGTCACACACATCAGGATCGCCGCGACCGAGGAATGCATGACAAAGGCCAGCGCGCCGCCAACCAGAAACGCTGTAATATAGTCGCGCGCCAGATACTCGGCGACGGCAGGCAAGAAGGCACTGTCCCGGATCGGGTCCATGGCTTCGCGCAAAAAGCGCAATGAGATCAGGATGAACGCAATCCCCATCAGGATGCGCCCCAATTGCCGGGGCTTCTTGGCCTCGGTCTTGACAAAGAGATACCCGCCAACCGCCAGTAGCAACGGTATCAGCCAACCCAGCTGGAATGACAAAACCTGAATGATCAGCGCCGAACCGAGATCAGCGCCCAGCACGATTGCAAGACCGGTGGGAAAGGTCAGGAACCCTCCGGCAGCAAAACCTGATGTCAAAAGGGCAACTGCCGCCGAGCTTTGTAGAACCACCGCCATTAAAATGCCGACCATTGACGCCTGCGCGTAATGGCTTTGGCCCGTCATGAGACGCTGGAACGAAGCCCCATAGCTGCGCTCGATCCCTGTGCGGACCATCCGCACTGCATAAAGCAGCAGCATCGTGGCTCCGGCCAGGCTGATGAGAAAGCTTACTATCGCCATGATCCTATCCGTTCACCAAGTCCAGCATTTCCCCGTGCAGCTCGGGTGTTGCCGCTGAAATCACCCGGCCGTCAGAATTCAGGTCAAGCGGCCGACCCTGCCAATCTGTCATCACCCCACCCGCCGCTTCAACCACGGCCAGCACTGGCAGGTAATCATAGGGCTGTAGATCATAGTCGATCACAGCATCCAAATGGCCCGCCGCCAGCAGGGCATGGGGGTAGCAATCATAGGCGAGCCGTCTGGTCTGTCCAGAATGCATCAGCCTGTCGAATAACGTCGGATGATCGCGATAGATCTTGTCCCCTTCGTTTACGAAAAGAATGGACTGATCCAGCCGCGTCTGGGCCGAAGTCGTGATCTCACGGCCATTCAACGTGGCGCCCTGACCAGCGGCGCCGGTAAATACTTCATTTATCGCTGGCATGCCGATCACGCCGATATCCGGTTTGCCGTCAACCAGATGACCCAACAGAAACCCAAACAACGGATGCCCTGACAGAAATGACCGGGTTCCATCAATCGGGTCGATGATCCAAACCTCGCGGCAATCCCGCCCCTCGAACCCATGTTCTTCGCCAAAGATGCCGTGATCGGGAAAATGCTGTCCAAGATAGGCGCGAACCTGCGCTTCAACACCCCTGTCGGCCTGTGTCACCGGGCTTTCATCCGATTTGAACTCAACCCCCAGCGCGCCACGAAAATACCCCCGCGCTGCTTCGCTGGCCAGGTCAGCTATCTTTACCGCATGAGACAGCAGGTCGGTGCTTTCGTCAGCCTGTGAGGTCCTAGGATTCAGCATTCGATTCTATCCTGTGTGGTGATGATTTTGACTCCAGGGTGGTTACAAAATGAAACTACCCTTTGGCGGTCCCGCCTCGATCTTATCCCAATACATTCCCACAAAATAGCCCACTCATAAACAAAAAAACTCAAATATCCACGTTTTCACAGAGAAATGTGGATTTTGAAACATGGCACAGTTTTCAGCGAATGTTGGTAACACGGCCCTACACATTTGAAGACAAGGACGTAGCTTTTCTGGAAAACAAGTGTCCGAGCACTGTTCCGCCTTATGCGGCATCCGGGTGACGTGCAATATCATGAGCATCGAAAACCACGTTCCTGAAAACCGGCAGCGAGCAACCAAATACGTCGGAACCTACTTGATGAATTTTCAGGGAATACACCGATAGGTAGCGGGACCTAGGTGTGTGACCGAGTGCTGAGGGTTCCAACGTTAGACAAACCTCTACATGTCGCTTCGCCACTGATCACTGTATAGCGAGACCAGCTTTCGGATAGTCAGCATCTCGTTTGACGAAAGATCGATAACAGGTGCACCCAAAATAATCTTCGTATGATCGGGTCCGCGGACAAATGACGCTTCCATAATCTCATCCTGGGAATCCCGGTGCCGAGAGGGCCACGCGCGACAGGCGTGAATCATCGTCGCGCGACTACCAAATTGGCTTACCAGCTCCGCAACCTCTTTCCTCCTGTCAATGCCTCAAGCGCAACTTTGGTCTTGAATTCCGGCGAATGGCTCATGCGTTTCGACATCTCTGATCTCTTCGTCGCCAAAGACCAGCAGTCAACAAATTGTAACCTACGTCAGTGTCCGATTTTCAACGAGTTGCTCACTAAGCACCTTAACCAGCAGCTTGAACAAGGCCCCATTAGAGATGAAATCCGGAAGCAACCCCATTCGTTCTGCCAGGAACCCATTGTGCTGGCAACCTGGCTGGTTCAGGTCATCCCTTCAGCATCCATTTCAGAGTATTTTCCAGTGAGTGACGGATGCCGACCGGGATCAGGTTTTCCAGATGTGAGGGATCGCCCATCAAAACCTTGATTTCTTGTGCGCGCATAAAGGCAGGGTTGGAAACCACTTCGATCTCATGGCCGGTGATAGCTCGACACATGTCCAGAATCTCTGACAGCGCGGTCGCTTTTCCGGAGCAGATATTCACGGTCTCACCACTGGGTGCGTCCTCGAGCAACAATCTGTATATTCGCGCGACATCGCGTACATCCGAAAAGTCCCGAGCGACGTCCAGATTGCCCAGTTCCAGCTGCCGCAGCTTTTGGCGGAAATGAGAAACGATTTTGGGAACAAGAAACTTGGGGTCCTGGCCAAGGCCGGTGTAATTGAATGGTCGGGCAATCACGACAGGAAGACGATCGTTATACAGCCGGGCCATGTGCTCCATTGCAAGTTTCGAGACTGCGTAGTCGTTAACCGGTGCCGGAGGAGTGGACTCCCCAATCGATGGTATTGCGGCATTACCATAGATGTTCGCGCTACTGGCCAGAACGACGGCTTTGCGGCCGTGCCCGGTGTTGGCAAGAGCTTCGAGTAAGCACCGCGTTCCCATCAGATTGACCTGATAAAAACTCTCGGCGGTTCCGTGTGCCACAAAAGCGACCCCTGCCAGATGCAGCACCGCATCCGGAGCAACGTGAGTGATAACGTGCTCCAGACCTGACGAATCCGTTAGATCTGCTTCCAGATATTTGGGATCGGGTTTGGGGGCCGGATTTGTTCCGGTGCCCCAAACGTCCCACCCTGCTTCTGCAAGCTCTATTGCGGCGTAGTGTCCGGTAAACCCATAGCGTCCGGAAATCAGAACTCGGGGTGCCGACATCAAAAGGACACACCCTTCTTGTTACGGGCAAGATCCGCCTCAACCATCATCTGGCAGAGATCCTCAAGCGATGTAGTCGCCTCCCAACCAAGCTCTTGTTTTGCCTTGCTCGCATCGCCAATCAACAAATCCACTTCGGCAGGGCGATAGAATTTTGGGCTGATCCTCACAAGAACACGGTTGCCTTCGGCGTCTACGGCCACTTCTTTCTCACCTTCACCTTCAAAACGCAGCTCGATACCCGCGCCCTTGAAAGCCATGGAGACGAAATCCCTTACTGTCTCAGTTCGACCAGTCGCCAGCACAAATGTATCGGGTTCATCAGCTTGCAGCATACGCCACATTCCGTCTACATAATCCCGGGCAAACCCCCAGTCACGCTTCGCATCAAGGTTGCCCAACTCAAGGCAATCTAGCTGGCCAAGTTTGATTTTGGCAGCTGCGTCAGTGATTTTGCGTGTTACGAACTCCAACCCTCGCAAAGGGCTTTCGTGGTTGAAGAGGATACCTGAGCTGCCGAATAAATCGTAGCTTTCTCGATAGTTAATGGTCATCCAATGCGCGTATAATTTGGCAACACCGTAGGGGCTGCGCGGCCAGAATGGAGTCGTCTCGCGCTGCGGCACTTCCTGAACCTTGCCGAACATTTCGGAAGTGGAAGCCTGGTAGAACCGAATTTTGGGGTTCACTATTCTGATAGCTTCCAACAAATAAAGCGCGCCAACACCGGTGATCTGCGCGGTTGTGTGCGGTTGTTCAAACGAGACGCCTACAAAGCTTTGGGCCGCCAAGTTATAGATCTCGTCCGGTTCCACCTTTTGAATCAACCGGATCATCGTCCCCATGTCAGTCAGATCAAGTTCTGACAGAACCAGATTGGGATGGTTGCGTATTCCCAGTTCTTCAATGCGCCAGAAATTCGTGGAAACAACACGACGGAAGGTCCCCACGACGTTATAACCCTTATTCAGCAAAAGCTGAGCGAGATAGGCGCCATCCTGCCCGGTGATACCTGTGACGATTGCAGTTTTTGTCACTCTTAATCCCTTTCTGTTTTGTCTCTTGCCTGTAGGAAGAGCCCTGCCGACATGAGCAATGCTTTTTTGTCAACCTAGTCGTGTGTACAAGCCCGCTATAGTATTTATTTTGCGCGCAGGGGCCATTAAACAGGTCAATTCAAAGCTCGCTATTGGAGTTGAAACCTGAGAACCCGGCAATTGGACAATAAGCGCGGACTTTCTGATGAAAAACTGGGCCTGCGCTAAGTCTTCACACACATCACTATGCATCGGTTTATTTGGGTGCATACATAGCCTGCCCCATGTCCCGAGCTACATCTGACCAACCGCGCAGAGGCGCGGTTTTGATTTTTTCTTCCAAAACCGAGCGGTGATTGGAGTCATTGAGCCTTAGAACAGCCTCTCCGATGCTTTGAATGCTCATTGCATCACAATATTCAACAAGATCCATTCCAACTTCAACTAGCGAGCTGTTCTGGGCGACGACAGCTGTTTTACCATAAGCCAGTGCCTCGCCTACGGGCAGGCCCCATCCCTCGTAAACACTGGGCATCAAAACAAACTGGCAGTTCTTGTAAAGAACACCAAGTTCTTCATCTGTAGGCCCCTCAACCATTCCTACATAGCCGTAAACATCACCAGTCCCCTCCATCAGTTTATCGAACTCGTCTGTCATCCAGCCCTTGCGGCCGGCGAACACCAGCTTGGGCAGGTCAACATGACCCTGATCAACAAGGTATTTCCACGCCATCGCGGTGCGCCAGATATTCTTGCGCGGCTCGACCGTACCAACGCAAAGCGCATAAGGTTCGCCAATAATTTTCCGCAGGTTGGCATTTAGCTGGCTAGCGTCTTCAAGATGGGGGAAGGCGTCGAACGAAATCCGCGAAGACACGGGCCCCTGTTTCGGGGTATTCTTGTCTTCGGCCTCAATCTTGGACAACCCCGCCTGTGCCAAGGGAACAGCGGTCGCATTACTCTGGATATCGTGCGCTTCAAAAAAGCGTAATAGATCCTGCCGGGTCGCTTCGGAAATCGTCATGTAGCGGCTTGTGTATACTTGGCTGTCCAAAAGCCAGTCATAGAATACATAAGGCATGCTTCCTGCAGTAAACTGTGGCGCCACAATTGGGATCAGATCGTAGATCAGCGAATGTACTTCCATTCCATTCGCTTTCGCCTTTTTGAATGCTTGTGTATGGCGCGCCAGCCAACTGCTGTCCAGAAGCACAAGATGGTCACCTTCCGTTGCTACATCAAATAACGGTTGCTCTATCCGACGTGACCCCGAGGTGCTTATGGGCGCTTTAATTCGCCGGGCAGCGCGCCACATTTCTGATGACATGTCCTTTCTGCGAAATGCAGACTCTCTTCTGAGCAGGCTCATCACATCCAGTTTAGTTCTATGAAAGAAATACTTGGCAGGACTATTTCGGTACCTGTCCAACATCGGAAGATTGGAGCGCGCGGCTTTCCATGGATAGAATATCTGCCGCAGCTTAGCTGGCGACGTTAGGGTATCTCGCCCCATTTCCTCGAGAAGTATGCAGCGTTGCGCTTTGGAATTTGGATCGCACCAACAGAGGTAAACAAGCTTGGGATCGCTTAACTTGAAAAACTCTGTAATCAACTCTACCACAACACGCTGAATGCCCGAGTAGCGATCGACTTTTTTGATGTAGTCGATTAATCCGGAGATATCGAAGAATACTTTTTTGCCATCTTCGTTAAACGTAGGCGCGTTCATAGCTTACTCTCCATGCATTCAGCCAGATGACGTGGTCACATCTTTCCGATTGCTTCGCAGTATTACCGAAGTGTACTGAATTTAAGGACTTTTGCGACTGCTTCAGCTTGATGAGCAAGTAATCGCGCCTCTCATAAAATTTGAGGTTCATACAACAGACGAGGTAGGTCCTGACGGTGAGAATGGTTTTCGCCATACAACATGCAGAATTCTGAAAAGGCGGACGCATTGTGCTAAGGCCGATCTGTCGGAAAACTGGTGGTGTTCAAGGGGCAAATAGCCAGGCATTGTAGTCCTTTCTGTAATGGCGGGCATGTTTGAAGGGGTGAGCAACGGTCCCATTAGTCCAGTTCTTGCAATACCTTTCGCACATCCATTGCAACGTTCGACCATGTGCGAAGCTGCGGCTTATGCGCGGCAATGCGTGCGCGCAAGTTGCGGCCGTGTTCCGGATCTACCAGTAACTTAGTGATATGATCTGCAAGTTGATCGGGCCGGTCCGGATCGAAATAGACACCAAGATCGCCGCATACTTCTTTCAATACCGCCGCAGTGGAGCAAAGCGCTGGCGTACCAAACCACAAGGCTTCACCGGCGGGTAATCCCCAACCCTCCATTCGGCTGGGCATCACAAGCGCCACAGCATTCTTGTACAGATTTACCAGATCCGTTTGATTAGGGTTCTCGCGGAAAACGACGTGTTCGCGGATTGTTTTACAGTCATCCGATTGTAGATAAGTGCTTGTTTTATGGCGCAACGCCCCTGCCAGTACCAACGTGGGTACGCCTTTCCCGTCACGCTTCAGAACGCGTAGTGCTTCGAATACAACATCCAGGTTTTTGCGGCCAAGCATGGACCCCACTGTCAGGATATAAGGTTGTTCCGGAATATCTTGCTCGGCCTGCTCTGTTCCCTCAGGGCATTCATGTACCAAAGGTATAGCATAGACCTCTGGTGCTTCCGGCAGAATCCCTTTTTCGGAGAAATCCAGAACTTCCTGCCGTGTGAACTCCGAATTCGTCAACAGCGCTTTGGCTCGTGAGACCAGCAGCTGGTTATCCCCGATGAAGTTGCGCGGAAAGCTTGCCAGCTGGTGTTCAAAATCGTGCATAGGGATCATGTCGTGGAGCAAAGGAATGATATCGCAAGACACCCCTTTACGATCCAGAGTGCACAGGATTTCAACGATCAACTTGGGCCGCCCACAACTCACCAATGTCTTTCCAGACATGTCGATGGGCGACATGTCTGGGGCTATCTCCTCCCAGGCTTTGCGGTTTCTACGTCCGACCAGCGGCCGGACAGCCGCCAGCACAAGATCCCTAATAATTGACTTGGTGTAGTGGTGACTGCGCACGCGCAATTGCCGGATACCGATTGGAACGTTCAGGTCTACGCCACCATCTGCTCGAATAGTTGGGAATACTTCCAAAAGCTCATTATGGCCCTGTGAGAAAACAGCGAATCTGACGGACGCGTCCTGTTTTCTAAGTTCAGCGCCGATCTCGGCAACGACCCTGGCGATCCCGTAATAACGCAGCTTACCGGTTGAGGCCAAAAGGACCTCGGTCAGGTCATAGACAACCTGCCGCTTCTTGGCTGCATTGAGATCGTTTTCCATTTCCGTATTCCTTCGGCCACCCGGTCAGTCTAAAGTGGTCTTGCAACCTTGTCTTAGACCCTGGAATAGACGTCCTCATAGCGGATGATGTCATCTTCACCCAGATAGCTTCCGGTTTGCACTTCGATCAGCACCATTGGAACCTTGCCCGGGTTTTCCATGCGATGCACAGCGCCAAGAGGAATGTAAACGGACTGGTTTTCAGTGACCAGCTTGACCTCGTCATCGACAGTCACCTTCGCGGTTCCCTCAACAACAATCCAGTGTTCGGACCGGTGATGATGGCTTTGTAGCGATAGTGCTGCGCCGGGGTGTACATGAATACGTTTGACCTGGAAACGTCCACCAACGACAAGGCTTTCAAACCAACCCCATGGTCGGTAATCCTTGGGAAAAATGGTGGCTTGGTTTGCGCCTTTGACTTTGAGCGCCTCGACAGCCTTCTTCACGTCCTGAGCCCTGGATTTATCTGCAACCAGAACCGCATCAGAAGTTGCCACGGCGATAATGTCCTTCAGACCAATGCCGACAATTTCCAAATTGCCGACCTCCGAACGCAAAAGTGTGTCACTGCATTCAATTGCAGTGGCGCTGCCTGAAGCCACAACCCCGTTGTCATCTGGTCCCGCCTCTCGCCAAACCGAACTCCAGTCACCCAGGTCGGACCAGCCAGCAGAAAATGGAACAACGCTCAGGTTGTCGGCCTTTTCCATCACTGCATAGTCGATTGAGATATCTTCGGCCTGTTTCCAGGCCTCTGGGTCCAGCCGTAGAAAACCCAAGTCCGTTTTGGCAGCTTCGCAAGCGGCTCGGACTGGGCTCATCAGCGTCGGGGCGTGGGTTTCAAAAGCGGCGATGATGTCACAGGCCCTGAAAAGAAAGATGCCACCATTCCACAGATGCTTGCCGTCGGCTAGCATAGCGGTGGCGGTTTCTACATCTGGCTTCTCGACAAAGCTGTCGAGTTTGACGGGAGCTGTGCCCTCCGGTGCTCCAGCCAGCTTAAGATAACCATAACCGGTTTCGGGCCGATCCGGTGTTATTCCAAAGGTTACCAGCTGCCCGGTGCGGGCCGCTGGAATACCCGCAGCCACGGCTGCACGAAAAGCGCCCGCATCAGGTACAACATGGTCGGAGGGTTGGACCAGCAATAGGGCTTCGGGGTCGGACTTCGCCACGTGCAAGGCGGCCGCCAAAACCGCAGGCGCAGTGTTGCGCCCATCAGGTTCAATCAGAATAGTACCCGGATCAATGCCAGCCGCCTGTAACTGTTCAGTCACGATAAACCGGAAATCTGAGCCGGTCACAACGACTGGCGCGTAATAATCCGCCCCCGTCACGCGCCGGGCTGAGGACTGAAACAGGGTCTTTTCCCCGGTAATGGCTGCGAACTGCTTGGGATAGGATTTTCTGGACAGCGGCCAAAGGCGGGTGCCAGACCCACCGCAAAGAAGAATAGGAGTTATGGACACGATCAGATAACCTTTGCCATTAAATGCAACTGCCTAGTGTCAACTTATGGACGCATTTTCAAGGTAGTTCCGCTGCTATTGGATCAGTTTTGGCAATAAAACGCTAAACGCTGGCCCCCCAAAGCGGCATCGGCGAAGTATCTCGGCTTCACTTTTCCAGCTGGGCCTCGATCAATGCAGATCGCCAGCACAACCAGACACAAACAAGTCGCCATGGGTCTGGCCGGGCAAGCGGGAGTTCCAGCCAGAGCTGCTAAAGTACATACCGGCTCAGGTCCGCTGATTTGGTCAATTCACCCAGATTTTCGTCCACGAATTGTGCGTCGACAGTTATTTCTGTTCCGGCCTGGTCTGGTGCAGTGAATGACAGCTCTTCGAAGACCCGCTCCATGACGGTGTAAAGTCGCCGCGCACCAATGTTTTCAATGCTCTGGTTCACCTCGGCTGCGATCCGTGCCAAGGCGGCAATACCATCTTCGGTAAACCCAACCGTGACCTCTTCGGTGGCCATAAGGGCCGTATACTGACGGGTCAGTGCGTTGTCGGTTTCGGTCAGGATGCGCACAAAATCTTCCTCGGTCAGCGCGCGCAGTTCTACCCGGATGGGCAGACGGCCCTGCAACTCGGGCAGGAGGTCTGACGGTTTGGCGATATGGAACGCGCCGGATGCGATGAACAGGATGTGGTCGGTTTTCACCGGACCGTGTTTTGTCGAGACGGTCGTGCCTTCGATCAGAGGCAGCAGGTCGCGCTGTACACCTTCGCGACTTACATCACCACCACGCGCTTCTGTGCGGGCACAGACCTTGTCAATCTCGTCCAAAAAAACGATGCCATTCTGTTCCACCGATTCCAATGCGGTGCGGGTGACCGTCTCATCGTCCAGCAGCTTGTCGGCCTCTTCCCCAATCAGCACGTCATAGCTTTCGGCGACAGAAAGACGTTTCCTGACAGTACGCCCGGCAAACGCCTTACCGAAGATATCACCCAGATTCATCATCCCCATCTGACTGCCTGGCTGTCCCGGAATGTCGAACATCGGCATCGGGTTTGAACTGTCCGCGACGTCCAGTTCGATGACCGTCTCATCCAGTTCACCCGCCTTGAGCTTTTTGCGGAACATCTCTCGTGTGCCTTCACGGGCATCCGTACCAGCGATGGCGTCAATCACGCGGTCTTCGGCGGCTTGATAGGCTTTGGCCTTGACGTCTTCGCGCATGAATTCCCGTGTTTGTAGAATGGCGGCATCGGCCAGATCGCGAATGATTTGTTCCACGTCGCGACCGACATAGCCAACCTCTGTGAACTTCGTGGCTTCGACTTTGATAAAGGGTGCGCGCGCCAGCTTGGCCAGACGGCGGCTGATCTCGGTCTTGCCAACACCGGTGGGGCCGATCATCAGGATGTTCTTTGGATACACCTCTTCGCGAATATCGTCCGGTAACTGCTTGCGGCGCCAGCGGTTGCGCAGGGCAACGGCCACAGCGCGCTTGGCATCCTTTTGCCCGATAATGAAACGATCCAGTTCCGAGACAATCTCGCGCGGGGTCAGGTCGGTCAAAGGGCAATCCTCTCGGTCGTATTTGCGTGATGCGGTCTAGGTAATCATGGCTTTGCCGAAAACAAGCAAACCGCGGGTCTTGGCCGCGTTGGTTAACAATGCCTCATGCGGTTTGCAAATCCTTTGCTTGGGGAAAACACGAACCCTCTGTTACGGTTGCGTCAGGGTTACGAGCGTCAGGAGCATATGGAATGACGAAGATTGCCAAGATTACCCTGTTGTTTGTGGTGTTTGTGGACCTGATCGGGCAAGGCCTGGTCTTTCCCATCATCAATTCGCTGATCATGGAAACGAACTCGGGTTTCCTGCCGGAAAGTACGCCAGTGGGCCGCAGGCATTTTTACTATGGTCTGGTGATCGGATGCTTTTTCCTGTCGTGGTTTCTGGGTGTTGTTTATGTCTCGAAAGTGTCTGACTCGATCGGGCGAAAGAATGCGTTGCTGGTCTGCCTTGGGGGGGCGTTGGCCGGATATGCGCTGACCATTGTGGCGCTTTATCTCAATAACCTGCTTCTGCTGATCGTCGGCCGTTCGATTACCGGGTTCACTGCGGGCAATCAGCCCATCGCGCAGGCAGCGATGATCGATGGCAGCACTGACGCGTCTGACCGGGACCGAAACATGGGCTACATCGTGACAGGTGTCAGCTTTGGCCTTGTCGGCGGGCCGATCATCGGCGCGGTTTTGTCGGATTCGGCGCTGTTTGGCGGCTTTGCCACGTTGAAAACCCCATTCTATGGCGCGTTCGTGTTGGTGTTGATCGCGATTTTTCTAGTGCTTCTATTTTTCAAGGACACCCGAACCAAGCGCGAGCCTTTTGTGTTTCGCCCCCGTGATATTACCGACAGCCTGATCGCAGTTGGCGAACACCCGCTGGTTCTGAAAATCCTGCCGGTTTATTCGTTTTTCATGATCGCCAATGTCACATTCTACGTGTTTGTCGACAATTTCCTGACCAGCGCATTCGGGTATGGGGTCATCGGGGGCAGCGTGGCGATGGTGGTCATCGGAGTGGCGCTGGCCTTTTCCAGCACGTTCCTGGTGAAGCCTGCCCAGGAAAGGTTCAGCAAACACGCGATCATATACACGTCGCTTGTGGTGATGGTCATTTGCGGGTTTGCGTTTGCCTTCAGCCCAAGCGGTGTATTCAGCTATGTCCCCGTGTTCTTCTTCTATTTCCTGTTCGGCATCGCCTATCCAACGCTGTTGGGCCTGTTCTCCTCAAGCGTCAGCGAGGCGGATCAGGGCTGGGCCATGGGCGTGGCCACCGCCGTGTTCTGCCTTGCGGGCGGGATCATGTCACTGATTGGTGGCGGGTTGATGAGCATCGATATCCGCGTGCCCTATTACATCGTGATCGTTGCGGCGATCCTGGGGCTGGTCGGCATGCACCGCCGATGGAAAGGCAAAGAGATCAAGGCGCTTTTAGCCTGAGATCGTCTCAACCGTCAGGTTGCCATTGGTGTAGACACAGATATCTGCTGCGATGGCCATGGATTGCCGGGCGATGTCTTCTGCGGATTTGTCGCTGTCCATCATGGCACGCGCGGCGGCCAGAGCGAAATTGCCTCCCGACCCGATGGCCGCCACATTGTGTTCGGGCTCTAGAACGTCCCCTGCCCCGGTGATGACCAGCAGATCCCTGCCGTCTGTCACGATCAGCATCGCCTCAAGCTTTTGCAGATACTTGTCGGTGCGCCAGTCCTTGGCCAGTTCAACTGACGCGCGGGCCAGTTGGCCGGGCGTTGCCTCAAGCTTGGCTTCCAGCCGTTCCAGCAACGTGAAGGCATCCGCCGTCGATCCGGCAAACCCTGCCACGATCTCGAACCCTCCGGGAGACAGGCGGCGCACCTTGCGCGCAGTGCCCTTGATCACCGTCTGACCCAGACTCACCTGACCGTCGCCGGCAATGACAACATGACCGTCCTTCTTGACGCCAATAATCGTTGTGCCGTGCCAACCGGGAAAGTCGTTTTCTGCCATGATCGTCTCCGCTTTTGCTGGCGGTATATATGGGCCGGACCGATTGTTGGCGCAACCCATTGCCAAACTGCCCAAAAAGATATGCAAAAAATGCAAATCGGGGTTACCGGACCAGCAATTGTGAGTCCGGCCAAGCGGTACTAGATGAGGCTCACAACCGACGACGGGTCGGCTGTTTCTTCAATAAGGACTGCGCACATGGCAACCACAGCTAATATTCATGCGCCGCTCGGAGCAGCTACCATCCTGCACGTGGCGGACGTTTTCATCAATGCATTCGACAATGTTGTCGCATGGAATGAAGCCCGTAAAACACGGAACCTTCTGTCGGAACTCAGCGACACGCAGCTGGACGATATCGGTCTGAGCCGCGCGGATATCGCGAAAATCTGATCCAACCGACAGATCGCCAAACCGAACCAGCCGCCCGGATTTCCGAGCGGCTTTTTCGTTGCTTAGCCCTGGACATATTTCCCGGCAAGATCGGGCAAAAAGGCCTCGACCGCGGCAGTTGCAATGACGTGCAGAGTGCCAGCTTCTTCATCGGCGACATCCAGACCACCTTTGATCGCGCGAACCTCGGCCCGGCCTCGCGGCAAGTCGGCAGCAACCAGCTCGCAGTTCACCTGTTCCGGATTCTGAACGCCGATTGTCACACGCACGCGCATTTCGTTGTGATCGATCCCCAGCTTTGAAAACAACGTGATGGATGAATGATGCAACGCGTCCTGTACCGCGCGGCGGGCTGCTTTGGTATAATCCTGACCATAAAGGTCATTGCCAGTGCCCATTTCCAGGATGATCCGCTTTTCACTCATTACGCCGGGTCCATGTCGAAAGAAACGATCAGTGCAGCGTTGGCGATGACCGTGTGGCCGTCACCATGTGGTTTTTCG
>NZ_JBXWSG010000063.1:0-22394 GCF_059613305.1 Ruegeria sp. BHSB056
CCGCCAAGCTGGTCGACCACAACAGGGTCAGCCCCGTCTATGCGATAGAGCGTGCCGGACCGGCTGGTCGTATAGACCGCGCCGCCGGGCAGGATGGCGATGTCTTCGGGGCCGGTTTCCCCATCCGGCAGGCGGATCAGCTGCGCGGCATCCAGCGCTGTGTTCTCGGCGAAATCTCCTGTGAAACCTGCATCTTCCGGCATCTCAACGGCGACGGGGATAACGGGAACGGGCCAGAACAGAAGATAGGCAAGGCCCAGAAGAACAATGGCAGACAGTATGCGCATCTGCGCTCCTTACTTATGTTTCAATACGCTCTGACGCGCGGAATGAGGTGCGCGCTTGCCCGAAGCCCGGGCTTGGGGTTATCTGCAGGCATGACAGGACCTCGATACACCCCGCTTGCCCAATCTCTGCCCGCCACCGTGCCCTTTGTGGGCCCCGAAACGCAAGAGCGTCAGCGCGGCGCGGCGTTCATTGCCCGTCTTGGCGCCAATGAGAGCGTGTTTGGCCCCTCGCCCCGCGCGATCCGGGCCATGGAGCAGGCCGCGTCTGATATCTGGATGTATGGCGATCCCGAGAACCACGATCTGCGCCATGCTTTGGCCGAGTATCATGGGGTAACCCCCGAAAATATCGTCGTAGGCGAAGGGATTGACGGGCTTTTGGGTTATCTTGTGCGTCTGATTGTAGGGCCCGGGGATGTGGTTGTGACCTCGGACGGGGCGTATCCGACGTTCAATTATCATGTGGCCGGGTTCGGTGGCGTTCTGCACAAGGTCCCTTATGCCGGGGATCACGAAGACCCGGCGGCCGTGTTTGCGAAGGCGGCCGAGGTGGGTGCAAAACTGGTCTATCTGGCCAATCCGGACAATCCGATGGGCAGCTGGCATTCCGGCGCGGATATCGTGGCGGCGATGGATGCCCTGCCCGACGGGTGCCTGCTGATTCTGGATGAGGCTTATGTGGAATGCGCGCCAGTTGGGACAGCGGCACCTGTCAGCGCAGACGACCCTCGCGTGATCCGGATGCGGACATTTTCCAAGGTCTATGGCATGGCGGGCGCGCGGGTTGGCTATGCCATTGGAGCGCCCGACCTGATCGCAGCCTTCAACAAGGTGCGCAACCATTTCGGCATGAACCGCGCGGCGCAGGCCGGGGCGCTGGCCGCGTTGCAGGATGGCGCCTGGCTGGAGCACATTCAGACACAGATCGCCGAGGCGCGTGCGCGGATTGGAATGATTGCCCGCGAGAACGGATTGGAGCCCCTGCCCTCGGCCACCAATTTCGTGGCGATTGATTGCGGGCGGGATGGCGAATTCGCAAGAGCGGTACTGGAGGCTTTGGTTGCGCGGGGCTTGTTTGTCCGGATGCCGTTTGCAGCGCCCCAGAACAGGTGCATCCGGGTAAGCTGTGGTGAAACAGCAGATCTGGATGCTTTTGCGGTCGCCTTGCCCAAGGCGCTAGCAGAGGTGCGGGCAAAGACGGGCTAGCGCTGGTCTGTCTTGCCATCGGGTCAAAGGGGGGCTGTCTGCCCCCCATCGCGCAAAGCGCGATCCCCCCGAGGATATTTTTAGCCAGATGAAGGGGTGGATCGGTGCTGTTCGTCTGAGGCGTGTCAGGCGGCCAGAACAGCAGCGGCGGCCTCGAGCGCGCCTTTGCCACGGGGGATATCAAGCGCGGTCATGGCCGTTTCCATACCGCCCAGCATCGCCATCACCATCTGCCCGTTGACATGACCCATATGTCCGAGGCGGAAACAGCTGTCGTAGTCCTCCATCCCAAGACCAATACCCAGTGTCAAACCCAGCTGATGTTCGGTGAACGCCCGCAGGGCCGTGCCGCGGCCTCCGGTCAGGCGCAGGGCAGTGACGGCGTGACTGCGGCGGGCGCGGTCGGCAACGTTCAGATGCAGCGCGCCGCCTTCGGCCCATGTTTCACAGGCCGCCCAGATGGCAGTAGCCAGACGCTCATGGCGGGCCCAGACCTGTTCGATCCCTTCCGCATGGATCAGGTCGAGCGCGGCGTGCAGACCATAAAGGTGATGTGTCGGCGCGGTACCGTCGAAATACTGGTAGAACAGGTCGGGATTGGCGCGCGGCTGCCAGTCCCAGTATCGCGACACACGCGGCATGGCGGCCCGCTTGGCCTGTGCTTTGTCGTTGAAAAAGACAAAGCCTGTGCCTGCGGGGGTCATCAGGCCTTTCTGGCAGGCGGTGACCGTGACATCGACGCCCCATTCATCCATCTCGAACCGGTCGCATCCCAGCGAGGCAATGCAATCGGCCATCAACAGCGCCGGGTGGTCCAGATCGTCGAGCAGTTTGCGCAGTGCCGGGATATCGTTGCGGATCGAGCTTGATGTGTCCACATGAACCGCGAGAACAGCCTTGATCTGGTGGCCTTTATCCGCGCGCAAAGCGTCGGCAATCCGGTCGAGATCCCAGGCAGATGAGGTGCCGAAGTCGATCAGTTGCACCTTTGCCCCGATGCCTTCGGCCATCTCGGCCCAGCCATGGGTGAACCGGCCCGAGGCAGGAGCCAGAACGGTTTCGCCGGGGGCGATCACGTTGGACAGAGCGGCCTCCCACGTGCCGTGACCATTGGCAATGTAGATGGCAACGTCATGGCCTGTGCGAGCAACCCGGCGCAGATCGCGGGTCAGGTCGGGCATCATGTCGATGAGCGCGCCATCGTAGATATTGGGCGACGGGCGATGCATCGCCTGCAGGACCGCGTCCGGCATCACCGAGGGGCCCGGGATTGCCAAATAAGTTCGCCCCTGGGAGAGGGCAGGTGTCTGTGTCATGGGGTCAGCCTGTCTGAGGTGACGCCCACATTACCGAGGGGCTTCGCGGCGTCAATCCGCCAGCTTTGATGCCTCGCGCGCAAGTGTTTCGATCCCGGCCCAGTCACCGCTTTCGACCATCTGCTTGGGCGCGACCCAACTGCCACCGGCGCAGACCACGTTGGACAGGGACAGATAGTCACGGGCGTTGGACGGCGACACCCCGCCTGTCGGGCAAAAACTGATCTGCGGCAGGGGCGCACCGATGGCTTTGAGCGCGGGCGCGCCGCCCGAGGCCTCGGCCGGGAAGAATTTCAGCATGTCATAGCCTTTTTCCAGCAATGCCATCGCTTCACTGGCCGTGGCCGCGCCGGGCAGCAGGGGCAGGCCCTCGGCCTCGCACGCCGCGATGAGCGCGTCGGTTGCGCCCGGAGAGACGCCGAACTGCGCGCCCGCCTCTTTGGCGGCGCGGACGTCTTCGGGTGTGACCAGCGTACCTGCGCCGACCACGCCGCCCGGCACCTTGGCCATCGCGCGGATCGCGTCGAGCGCGGCGGACGTGCGCAAGGTGACCTCGAGCGCTGGCAGACCGCCGACGACCAATGCCTCGGCCAGCGGGCGGGCCTGCGCGACGTCATCGACAACCAGAACCGGAACGATCGGGGCAAGTGCGCAGATTTCACGGGTGCGTTGGGATTTGGACATGAGGTTAAACTCCGAAAATGCTGGCACCGGTGTCGGCCGAGCCGACATTCTGGCGGAACGCGCCAAAAAGATCGCGCCCTGTACCGTGTTGATTGGCGGACAGGTCGGCGGTGACGGGCGCGCGGTCCAGAACGCCTGCGGTGAGGATTTCCAGATCACCCCTGACCGCGTCAACGCGCAGGATGTCACCGTCCTGAAGGTATGCAATGGGGCCGCGGTCGAGCGCCTCGGGGACAACATGGATGGCGGCGGGCACTTTACCGGAAGCGCCAGACATGCGGCCATCGGTGACCAGCGCCACTTTCTGGCCCCGGCCCTGGAGGATCGACAGCATGGGCGTCAGCGAGTGCAGTTCCGGCATCCCGTTGGCCTTGGGGCCTTGAAACCGGACCACGACGATGACGTCACCGGTGAATTCTCCGGCTTTGAACGCGGCTTTCACCTCATCCTGATCGTGGAACACCCGCACGGGCGCTTCGACGACCTGATGTTCTGGCGCGACGGCTGATACTTTCATGACCCCGGTGCCCAGATTTCCGGTCAGGCGCGACAGGCCGCCGGTGGGCTGGAACGGGTCGCGGGCGGGGCGGACAATCTTGTCATTCAGGCTGTGGCCCGCGCCGTCTTGCCAGGTCAGCTCACCATCAATCAGCTTGGGCTCGCGCGTGTAATTGTGCAGGCCCTGCCCGGCAACGGTCAACGTATCGGGGTGCAGCAAACCTTCTTCGAGCAACGTGCCAATGGTGAACCCAAGCCCGCCTGCGGCGTGGAAGTGATTCACGTCGGCCAGACCGTTGGGATAGACCCGCGCGACCAGCGGGACCACGGCGGAGATATCGGAAAAATCCTGCCAGTCCAGAACGATACCACCAGCGCGCGCCATGGCAATCAGGTGGATCAGCAGATTGGTCGAACCTCCGGTCGCCATAAGGCCGACGATGCCGTTCACAAAGGCCCGTTCGTCGAGCACCTGATAAACAGGGGTATAGCTGTTTCCCAGCGCACTGAGCGACAGGGCGCGGCGCGCGCCCTCTTGTGTCAGCGCGTCGCGCAAGGGCGTGTTGGGATTGACGAAGCTGGAGCCCGGCAAGTGCAGGCCCATGAATTCCATCAGCATCTGGTTGGTGTTGGCGGTGCCGTAGAAAGTGCAGGTGCCGGGACCGTGATAGGCCGCCATTTCGGCGGCCATCAGTTCGTCGCGCCCGACCTCTCCGGCAGCGAATTTCTGGCGGACCTTGGCCTTTTCGTCATTGGGCAGGCCGCTGGTCATTGGCCCTGCGGGCAGGAACACGGCAGGCAGATGGCCGAACGCCTGCGCGCCGATGATAAGACCGGGGACAATCTTGTCGCAGACGCCGAGGAAGACTGCCGCGTCATAGGTGTTGTGGCTGAGTGCTACGCCAGTTGCCAGAGCGATCACGTCGCGTGAAAACAGCGACAATTCCATCCCTGCTTCGCCCTGGGTGACACCGTCGCACATGGCTGGCACGCCACCCGCGACCTGAGCAGTGCCTCCGGCGGCGCGGATCGCGTCGCGGATCAAGGCGGGGTACCGTTCAAAGGGCTGATGGGCGGACAGCATGTCGTTATAGGCGGTAACGATGCCCAGATTGCCCGCCGTGCCGGTGGCCATGGATTGCTGGTCTTCACCCGCACCCGCATAGGCATGGGCCTGACCACTGCAGGACAGGTGCGCACGGGCGGGACCTTTGGATCTGGCCTGTTCCATCCGGTCGATATGGGGACCACGCAGATCGGCGCTGCGGTCGATGATCCGTTTGGTGACGTCGGAAATGACAGAGTGAACCATGATTACCCTCCGATCTGACGCCAGCGACGCCCATCGCGATGCATCAGCATCAGTGCTTCTTCGGGGCCTGAACTGCCCTGATCGTACTTGGCGGGTTTGTCCCCGCGCTGTTCCCAGCCGTGAATGATGGGATCGACCCAGGCCCAGGCGGCCTCGGCCTCGTCCCCACGCATGAACAGGGTCTGATCGCCCCGGATGACATCCATGATCAGGCGTTCATATGCGTCCGGGGATTGCGAGTCATCACCCAACGCGTCGGCAAAACTCATGTCCAGAGCAACATCGGACAGGCGGAACCCGCCCTGCCCCGGTTCCTTTATCGTTGTGCGCAGGGTGATGCCTTCGTCAGGTTGCAAGCGGATCACCAGTACGTTGCCATGCAACGGGCCGACATTGGGAAAGATCGTGTGTGGCGGGTCGCGGAAGAACACCGCGATTTCAGAGGCACGGGCGCGCAGGCGTTTGCCTGTGCGCAGGTAGAACGGCACCCCGGCCCAGCGCCAGTTGCCGATATGGACCTTGAGTGCAATGAAGCTTTCGGTGCGGCTGGCCGGCTTGCCAACGTGATCAAGGTATCCGTCACCGCCCTTGCCCGTGCGATACTGACCACGGGCGATGTCCCTGGGTTCGACTGGTTCCAGCGCCTCGATCACCTTGACCTTCTCGTCACGCACTGCATTGGGAGAAAACTTTGACGGAGGTTCCATCGCGGTCAGGCACAGCAATTGCACCAGATGGTTCTGGATCATGTCCCGCATCGCGCCGGATTGATCGTAATAGGCCCCGCGCCCTTCGACCCCGACGGTTTCCGCCACTGTGATCTGCACATGATCGACATGGGTCGAGTTCCAAAGCGGCTCGAACAGGGAATTCGCAAAGCGCAGCGCCATCAGGTTCTGCACGGTTTCCTTGCCCAGATAATGGTCGATCCGGTAAATCTGGTGTTCCTTGAAACACGCCCGCAAGCCTTCGTTCAGCGCCCTGGCCGAGGCCAGATCATGGCCGAAAGGCTTTTCGACAACGATGCGGCTGTCCGGCGTGGCCAGACCGGCGTCATGCAGGCGCTGCGCAATGCCCGAAAACAGGCTGGGACCCACTGACAGGTAAAAGGCCCGCACCACGTCGGGGCGCAGCACCTTGGACAGATCGGACCATCCGGCATCGCCCAGTGCATCTACCGGCACGTATTCAACATGGGACAGAAACCGGTCCAGTGTGTCCTTTTTGAATTTTGGTGCGAATTCCTGCATCGATGCACGGACCTGATCGCGAAACCCGTCGCTGTCGATATCCGAGCGCGCCGTGCCGATGATCCGCGCCCCATCGGGCATCTGGCCGACCTCGAACCGATGGTACAAGCCCGGCAAGATCTTACGTTGCGCCAGATCCCCGGTCGCGCCGAACAACACAAGATCGAACGGCTCTACCGGAATTACGCGTGAAACCATCACAGGCTCCTTCTCGAGTTTGCCGATATCAGTTCAGCACGGCATGAAACGGCTCTGCGGCACACTGTTACCGCTAACATTGCCTGCGTGATAAAAAGCCCGCGCGAAAAAATCAAGCATAGTTTCCCAAAAAGCGAGGTTTTGCGGGCTATACCTGACTGCGCAGCCATTCCATCACGGCCGGGCGCACGGATTGTTCGCCACGATGGCGTGCGTCCGCGATGATTTTGCGTACCTCCATCAGGTCACACCGCAGCAACAGGCTTTTGACCGGACCAATCGACGCCGGGCGCATCGACAGGGTGCGAATACCCATGGCAGCAAGGCACAGCGCCTCGACCGGGCGGCCCGCATCCTCGCCACAGAAGCTGAGCGGGGTGTCCGAAAGCCCGCAGCGTTCGACAATGCGTTCCATCAGGCTCAGGAAACTGACATTCAACGTGTCATAGCGGCGGCGCACCAGTTCATTTTCGCGGTCAGCCGCAAAAAAGAACTGCTTGAGGTCATTCCCGCCGATCGAGATGAAATCGACCTCGTCAAAGAACTTTTGCGGGGCAAAGGCCAGCGACGGGGTTTCCAGCATCGCGCCGACTTCAAGCGTTTCGGGCAGAACGTGGCCCAGTCGCTTTTCCCGTTCGATGGTTTTGTTTACCTCCCAACGGGCTTCGCGATATTCCTCGGCCTGCGCGACAAAGGGGAACATGATGGTCAGTGGGCGGCCATTGGCGGCGCGCAGAAGGGCCTGCAACTGCATCCGCATCACGCCGCGTTTGTCCAGACCGACACGAATGGCGCGCCAACCCAGGGCCGGGTTGGGTTCGGCCACGTGTTTCATATAGGGCAGCACCTTGTCCGACCCGATATCCAGTGTGCGGAACACCACCCTTTTGTCGCCTGCCGCATCCAGAACCCGCTGATACTGAGTGACCAGCTCGGACCGTTTGGGCATCTGATTGCGGATCAGGAATTGCAGCTCGGTTCGGAACAGGCCAACACCTTCGGCACCTGATGTTCCCAGCGACGGCAGGTCGGCCATAAGGCCTGCGTTCATCACCAGATTGATGCGCGTCCCGTCGCGTGTGATACAGGGGGTTTCGCGGATCGAGGCATAGCGTTCCTGCGCTTTGGCCTGCATCGCGATCTTGTCGCGGAAGGCGCCGACCACGCTGTCTTCGGGGCGCAGGTGAACAACGCCCTGATCGCCATCCACCAGCACGTGGTCGCCATTCAGCGCTTCGGTCGTGATCCGGCCCACATGGACCACCAGAGGGATCGCCAGCGCACGGGCCACAATGGTGGCGTGACTGCCGACTGAACCTTCTTCGAGGATGATCCCCTTCAGCGCCCGCCCGTATTCCAGCAGGTCGCCGGGGCCGATATTGCGTGCGACCAGAATCGGGTCGGGCGGCAGATCGGCGCTGTCGGTTTTTCCCTGCCCGGTCAGAATGCGCAACAAACGGTTGCTGAGATCGTCAAGATCCGCCAGCCGTTCGCGCAGATAGGGATCAGACACTTGCCCCATCCGGGCGCGCGCCTGGGATTGTTCTTTCTCGACCGCGGCTTCGGCGCTTAGCCCCAGGGCAATGTCCTCTTCCATCCGGCGCATCCAGCCTTTGGAATTGGCAAACATCCGGTAGGCTTCCAGCACCTTGAGCTGTTCGGTGTCACCATCCCGGGAAATCTCGAGCATCTTGTCGACGCCGACGCGCAGCTCTTCCACCGCCTCATTCAGACGTTCGCGTTCCCGGTGCGGGTCTTCGGCGATCGGATTGGTGACAACCACACGGGGTTCATGCAGCCAGACATGGCCTTCGGCGGAGCCTTCCTGCGCCGGGCCGCCGCGCAGCAGGACCGATTGCTGGTGCCGTGGCGACAGTGCCGCGCCTTCGCCGACAAAGGCGCCCAGTTCGGTCATTTCGGCCAGCACCATGGCCACCACTTCCAGCGCATAGATTTCATCGGCGGAAAATTCGCGCGCTTTGCGGGACTGGACAACCAGAACACCCAGCTTTTCCCCAAGGCGCTGCACCGGCACGCCGAGAAAGGACGAAAACCGCTCTTCCCCGGTTTCCGGCATATACCGGAACCCTTTTTCAGACGGCGCGTCCGGGGTGTTGACCACCTTGCCGGTCTTGGCGACCCGGCCCACCAGCCCCTCGCCCATGCGCATCCGGGTCTGGTGTACCGATTCAGGCGCAAGCCCCTGGGTCGCACAGAGTTCCAGGGTCTCATCATCGCGGAACAGATAGATCGAGCACACTTCGCTGCGCATGCTGTCAGCGATCAGATGGGTGATCTGATCAAGACGCTCCTGCCCAGCGGCTTCGCTGGCCATCGCCTCGCGCAACCGCCCCAGCAGCTTGCGGGATTCTGTTTCCGTGCCGTCTGCCATGGCCCAACCAATTCAGTGCGTCAGGCGAAACCCTTGGCCGATCAGCTCAGGCCGCCTTGTCCAGTTCAAAGGCATCATGCAGTGCCTGAACGGCAAGTTCCATGTATTTCCTGTCGATAAGAACGGAAATTTTGATCTCGGAGGTTGTGATGACCTTGATGTTGATCCCCTCATCCGAGAGTATCTTGAACATTTTGGCCGCGACACCCGATTGCGAGCGCATACCGATTCCCACCACCGAAACTTTGCAGACACCGGTATCAGCGACCAGTTCGGCATAATTGAGCTCGCCCTTGTCCTTGATCGCCATCAGTGCTTTCTCGGCGCGGACCACCTGATCGGTGGGGCATGAGAAGGTCATGTCCGTGCGCCCCTCGTCCGAGATGTTCTGCACGATCATATCGACATTGACGCCCTCATCGCTGAGCGCGGTGAAGATGGTCGAGGCGATACCGGGACGGTCCGCCACCGAAACGACGGTCATCTTGGCCTCGTCACGGGAATAGGCCACACCGGCCACAACATTGGATTCCATGATATCCTCCTCGTCAACGACCAGCGTACCGGCCTCGTCGGATTGTTCTTCGAAACTTGAAAGAACGCGCAGTTTCACCTTGTAGCGCATTGCCAGTTCGACCGAGCGGGTCTGTAGCACCTTGGCGCCCAGCGACGCCAGTTCGAGCATTTCCTCGAACGAGATCCTGTGCAGCTTGCGCGCCTTTTCGCAGATGCGCGGATCGGTGGTATAGACGCCATCCACGTCAGTATAGATATCGCAGCGTTCCGCACCAAACGCGGCGGCAAAAGCCACGGCAGTGGTGTCCGAGCCGCCCCGGCCCAGCGTGGTGATGCGGCCTTCGGGGCTGAGCCCCTGAAACCCGGCTACAACGGCCACTTTCATGCCTTCGTCAAATTTCTGGGTGATGTTCGTGGTCGGGATATCTTCGATCCGCGCCTGGCTGTGCGCACTGGTTGTCAGCAGCGGCACTTGCCAGCCCTGCCAGCTGCGCGCAGGAACATCCATTTCCTGCAATGTCAGCGCCATCAGCCCAGCGGTGACGTTTTCTCCCGAAGATACAACAGCATCGTATTCGCGTGCATCAAACAGCGGCGAGGTCTCGTTCACCCAGCCCACCAGCTCGTTGGTCTTGCCCGACATGGCCGAAACGATGACAATCACGTCATAGCCCTTGGCAACTTCGACGCCAACACGCTTGGCTGCGCGGCGGATGCGGTCCAGGTTGGCAACCGAAGTGCCGCCGAATTTCATAACGAGTACGGGCATGGGGGCAAAAGTCTCCGCGCCTTGGATTAGAGGTCCCGAGCCTCATAAGCGAGGGGCACCCCAAGAGCAAGAGCGCAAACAGGACCCGCCTGTGGCACAGGGCCGCTTTACATTGCGCAGGTGCAGTGTCAGCCTGCGAGTAACAACCAAATCAAGAGGTTCCCCATGTTTCGCCTAGCCCTTGCCGTTACTTTGTTGTCGTCGCCTGCATTGGCGCAGGTTGCCAGTGTGGCAGGCACGGACGGAAAGAATGCACTGGGCAAGGTGCCCTGCGCCGCAAATGCCGGTGATCCGATGCAAAGCTGCAATGCAGAGCTGCGCCACCACGACGACGGCACCACGACGCTGGCCGTGGCTTTGGGTGATGGCAAGGTGCGCAACATCTATTTCAAGGATGGTGCGCCTGAGTCCAGCAGCTCGACCTCGAAGATGACATATGAAACGCTGGGTGACCTGCTTGTGGTCTATATTGAACCCGGTGAGGTCTATGAGATTCCCAAAGCGGCGCTGACCCGTCAGTAAACGTGCGCCTGACCGTCATAGGTTTCGAAACAGCCGGTTGAGTTGATCGACAGGGCCTCAAAGCGTTCCATCAGGCCGGAGGCGGCCTGATCGACATCAATATCAGCAGCGCCACCGCCCATGTCGGTTTGTACCCAGCCCGGATGATAGATGCCCACGGCGATCCCGTCGGCTTTCAGATCCGTCGCCAGGTTTCGCCCCAGATTCAGCGCCGCCGCTTTGGAGGCGCGGTAGATATAGCTGCCCCCCGGCGCCCGTGTATGGGACGCCATCTGAGACGAGATGATCGCGACCTTGCCGCCTGCGGCGCGCAGATTGGGCAACAAAGCCTGGACGGTCAGGAAAACGCCGGTCACGTTGGTGGCAAAGCTTTGCGCCCACATATCGGCGGGGTAGTCGTTGAGCGTGTGCCCCTTGTCCAGATAGACCCCGGCATTGCAGATCAGCAGATCAACGGGCTGGTCTTGCAGCTGTTCGGCCATTGCCGCCTGTTGGGCCGGGTCCGACACGTCCAGACGCACCTGTGCACTGCCATCGCGTGCGGTTCCGGTAACCGCGTCACCGCGGGTGCCGTAGCGCATGGCAAGGGCGCGACCGATACCGCGATTGGCACCGGTGATTACGACATGCATGGATCAGTTGGTCTTTCTGCTGGGCAGAAACGGCAGTGGCGCCACCGGCACGCCATCTTCGATCAGCGATTTCGCCTCATCCGGTCTGGCTTCACCGTAAATCGAGCGCTCTGGCGCCTCTCCCAAATGCATCTTGCGCGCTTCGCTGGCAAAATCCTTGCCGACGTAGTCCGAGTTCTTTTCTACATGGCGGCGCATCTCGGCCAGAACCTTCTCTATCTCGGGCGAAGGGGTGGCAACGTTGATCCGTGCGTTGGAAACAGGCGCGCTATCGGTTTTTCCCTTTGCGTTCCGGGCCGGACGGACACGCGGTGTCATGATCGCCTTGGCAACCTGCGCACATCCGCAGATCGCGCAGGTCACCATCCTTGCAGAAGCCAGCTTGTCAAAGGCTTCGGCAGATTGAAACCAGCTGTCGAATGTGTGGCCTTCACTGCATTTCAACGCGTATTGAATCATGTTCAGTCCAAAATTGCGATTGGCGAATAGATACCGACCAGACTGACAATATCAAGCCTCTCTGGTGCTATCTTAATGTGTATGGGTCTTAAAGTCGCGTAACAATTCGGCAAGCTCGGGTGATCTGACCTTTTGGGCCGCGTTTTCAGGCGCAAACCACTTGCGCCTGCGCTCATGCTTTTCGGGGAAGTCCTGCGACATTGTCTGTACATGCAGCGCAAAAACATCAACCAGAATCAAGGCCGGAGGCTGATTTGGGCGGTGCTTGACGTGCAGAAACTGCCCCAGCCCCGCTTTGCTGCATCGCCCTGTCACACCTGCTTCTTCCCAGGCTTCCTGCACTGCGGTTTCTGATGGGGTCAGCCCGGGGATAAGCCACCCTTTGGGGATAATCCAGCGCTGGGCCTGACGCGTTGTAATCAGCAAAACCTCTGGCTGGCCATGCCGTATCCGGTAACACAGGGCAGAGGATTGCCGCAAAACAGGGTGTTCCGAAGTCTCAGGTAATTCACGCAGCACCGGCCTTGCATTCATCGCGTGACGCACCTTTTGTTCACGTACGGGTTTGCCCGCCATATAGGCAGCATGACGCTCCTATTTAGCGGCAGTTGCTTTACAAACTACCACATGAAGTGGCACCCGCCAAGTCTGGTGCTTCCGTGCATCTGTTGGCTACATGCGGGTCGACAGCTGTTTCACCAACTCGTCATGTGGGATATCGGCATCAACCGCCAATCTTCGCAGGCCGAAATGCACGCGCGCAATTTGCTGGTAATAGCGCGAATAGACATAGTTCGTTCCACCACCGGCCAACGCGCCGAGCACCGGGACGGACTGTGCCGCCAGTTTTTGCCCCAGCACGATTGAAAAGCGTGGTGCCACGGCAGCAATCAGACGCTGCATGGCCGGACCGGTCAGAGTCAGGCGCACCGAGAAAAAGCCGAAATCCGCACCGTCATCATGCGACAGTGGGCCCGATGCGGACAAAACCCGCACACAGTCGAACTTAACGTTCTCGGCAGACGGATCGAAACCTTCGCGTGCAGCGGCCCCCTGAATGGCGCGCAACAGCATGGCGGTTGTTGCAGGCAGCTCCATCAGGGCTGTTGATACACCGCCCAGCCCGCCGGCCGCGCCCATGGCCGTGGCAAGCGCGGTATTGACCCAGGGCTGCTGATCAGGGATCGCACGCCGGGACCCCTGAGCCGCGTGCATCGCAAGCCACAACGCCTGCTCGGTGGCCCCTGTCAGGCCGTTCCGAACCGGTTCGGGCAGTTGCTCGAGCAGGGACTCGGCTGATCCGCCCAGCTTGTTCAGCAATTTGACACCGGCCCCTCCGGCAGATCGGTAATAACCCGCCAAACGATCCAGTTCAGCCTCGGCATCCACGTTTTCGACAAGAACCACGTTCTGCATGTGCGTCCTCCTGCCTATCAACATCGGCGTTAAGCCACGCCGATTCAATAGGTCAGCGGGTCCAGCGGGTGACGGCCCCCTGAACTCCGGACCAGACGCCGGGTGTCAGTTCCAACCCCAAAACCCGGTCAGGGTTGGTGGGCGGCGGCATCTCGACACCTTGCAGCCGCGCAAAACCAAATCGCCTGTAATAGGGTTCGTCACCGACCAGCATGACCCGCTGCCATCCGAGTTTGCGCCCGGCTTCAACACCGGCATGGATCAGATACGCGCCCAGACCCTCGCCCTGGTGCGTCGGGTGCACGGCAACTGGCCCCAGCAGCAATGCATCGTGTTCGCCCACATGGACCGGCCAGAAGCGGATCGCCCCAGCCAGAATGCCCTGACCGTCGCGCGCGACCAGTGACAGGTCAGAAACCGGCGGCACATCATCGCGCAACCGGTAGGACGACAACGCCTCACGGCCCGGCGCAAAGCACAGGTCATAGAGGGCTTCGACCTCCCACCAATCGTCCGGCTCTTCCGGCCTTATCCCGAATTGCTGCACACCCGCCCTCTTTTCCTTGCTGGAAATCGCCCTAGCACTTCGTTACGCCTTGGGCAAACGCTTGGAGATATGATGTTCTACCGCCCCGAAGACGGCCACGGCCTGCCGCACAATCCGTTCAACGCCATTATCACGCCACGCCCGATCGGCTGGATCTCGACCCGTGATGCGGATGGGATCAACAATCTGGCACCCTACTCCTTTTTCAACGGGGTTGCTTACACACCGCCACAGGTGATGTTTGCCACAACCGGCACGAAGCACGATCAGGTCGGCGGCAAGGACAGTATCGCCAATATCGAGGCGACTGGCGTATTCTGTGTGAATGTCGTGGCCCATGCGCATCAGGATGCGATGAACGCCAGCTCGGCCAGTCTTCCGAAGGAGGTGGACGAGTTTGCCCATGCCGGATTAACCCCGGTCGAATGCGAAACCATCCCCTGCGCCCGCGTTCAAGGTGCCCCGGCGGCGTTGGAATGCAAGCTCACCCAGATCGTGACCCTGCCCGGCGCGGCCAACCGCGTTGTGTTTGGTGAAGTGACAGGCGTGCATCTGCTCGACGACCACATCCGGGAGGGCAAGTTCGATGTAACTTCGTTCAAACCTCTGGCACGTCTTGGGTACCGGGACTATTCGGTCGTGTCCGAGTTGTTCTCGCTCAATCGCCCGGATGATTGAGGTTGTCGGGGGCTCTGCCCCCACCGCCCGTTCCGGGCGGCTCCCCCGGGATATTTTTTGGCCAGATGAAGCAGGGATCCTTCATTCATCTGGCTTCAAATATCCCGGAGCGCGAGGCAGAGCCTCGCAAAAGGATCAGTGGCCGCCCAGAATGCCGGTACGGACCGAGTAATCGACCGCAAGTTCGTAGTCCGGGTCATCGTCACTGTCGACCATCAGGTGGCCTGCCTTGTTCAACAGCTTGTGGCAATCCCGGCTCAGGTGGCGCAGCATGACGCGTTTACCTGCTGCCTCGTATTTGGCCGCGATGTTTTCGATGGCTTGCAACGCCGACTGGTCCACCACACGGCTTTCAGCGAAATCGACGATGACGGTTTCCGGGTCATTCGGCACATCGAAGAGTTCGATAAAGCCATCCGATGACCCAAAGAACAGCGGCCCCTGGATTTCATAGACCTTGGCCCCTTTTTCGGTCGCCGAGTCGCGGGTGACTGCGTGGATGCGCTTGGCGTTGTTCCAAGCATAGGCCAGAGCCGAGACAATGACGCCGACAACGACGGCGACCGCGAGGTCTTCCATCACTGTCACCACAGTGACCAGAACAATGACAAAGGCGTCGGTCAGTGGAACCTTGCGCAGGATCTTGAACGAGTTCCACGCAAAGGTGCCGATCACCACCATGAACATCACCCCGACCAGCGCGGCCAGCGGGATCTGCTCGATCAGCGGTGAGGCAAACAGGATGAAGGTCAGCAGAAACAGCGCCGCGGCGATCCCGGCGATACGGGTCCGGCCACCGGATTTCACGTTGATCATCGACTGACCGATCATCGCGCAGCCACCCATGCCACCGAAAAAGCCGGTCACGATATTCGACGCACCCTGCGCGATACATTCCTGAGAGGCTCCGCCGCGCTTGCCGGTAATCTCGCCCACAAGGTTCAGGGTCAGAAGGGATTCGATCAGGCCAATTGCGGCCAGAATGACGGCGTAGGGCAGGATGATCTCAAGCGTGCCCCAGTTCAGCGGAACCATGGGGATGTGGAAGGCAGGCAGACCACCTTCGATCGAGGCCAGATCACCGACGCGTGGGACATCCAGCCCCAGACCGATCACCAGCGCAGCGACAACCAGAATACCGGCCAGAGGCGCAGGAATGATGCGCGTGATGCGCGGCACCGCCCAGATCACCGCCATGGTCAGTGCTACAAGGCCCAGCATGGTGTATAGCTGCACACCCGAGAGCCATTCTCCACCGCCCATGCCGTGACCGGTGTTTTCCATGGTACCCGGCACCTTGAACTGGCCCATCTGGGCCAGAAAGATCACGATGGCCAAGCCATTCACAAAGCCCAGCATCACCGGGTGCGGCACCAGTCGGATGAAGCGGCCCCAATGCATCGCCCCGGCGATAACCTGGAGTATCCCCATCAGAACCACCGTTGCGAACAGGTATTCGACGCCATGCTCGGCCACCAGCGCCACCATGACGACCGCCAGCGCGCCGGTCGCGCCCGAGATCATGCCGGGTCGCCCGCCGATCAGCGCGGTGATGAGCCCCACAAGGAACGCGGCATAAAGGCCAACCAGCGGATGCACGCCTGCCACAAAGGCAAAGGCCACGGCCTCGGGCACCAGTGCGAGGGCCACAGTCAGGCCGGACAGCAGCTCGATCCGC
Source organism: Ruegeria sp. BHSB056 (assembly GCF_059613305.1). Lineage (NCBI taxonomy): Bacteria > Pseudomonadati > Pseudomonadota > Alphaproteobacteria > Rhodobacterales > Roseobacteraceae > Ruegeria > Ruegeria sp. BHSB056. Next base: position 16,361 of record NZ_JBXWSG010000063.1, read on the forward strand.
AGACGAGAGAAGGTCAACCCCTCATCCGGCACCCAGCGCAGATCGGGTATGGCGATACGGTTGGCAAAACTTGCCAGCAAGGCTCGGGGCATTGGACAGTCCTATAGGATTTTATGTTCGCGCGAAGGGGTCGTTGTAGCGGGGGAGCGGCTGTTAAGCCACCGCAGCAGGTGGGATGCAGCCATGCACACAGCGCATAACTTGCCTCTCAGCAACGTGATTTGCGGCGCCGGGGCCAAGTACCCAAATGTGAGTTCATGCGTTGGATAGCCCTCATATTTCTATCGGCCCTGCCCGCCTTTGCGCAGGACTTGCAAGGGAATGACACGGCTGGAAACTGGCGTGTCACGCACCATGAAATTTTCGGCATCTGGAATTCGATTTGTGACGAGCGTGAAGAAGCCGGTACTTTGGTGCAGCGCTGCTATATAAGGCGCGCCGAGGTATTTTCCTTGCGTCCGAAATTTGCGGCGCAATTCATGTTCATCACACCTGAACCAGATGGTTTCAAAATAGAGTTCGGGATTGAGCCCGGCACCTTCTTCAGCCCTTCTGGATTCCGCATAGAGAAAGATCAGGATGTGATCTGGCGCACGCGGCGCCCCGGGTGCCTGACAGGGTTAAGCTGCACATTCGAGGATCATCGCGCCGACGGCCTGCTGGATGCCATGCTGAACGGGGATGCGTATCGTTTTGAGTTTCGTGACAGGCATGGTCAATCGCAGGACCTGACGTGGCCGCTGGATGAGTTTGGGGCCGCCTGGGCGGATTTCAACACCCAATCTCAACAGCGTAACCTGCTGGCGAAACAGGAATAGACCTCTTGTCAATTTCGGGTCGAACCCGCACAAATTCATTATCAGTATCTCAGGCGGAGCAGGACAGTGACCCAAACCAGGATTGCCGTTATCGGCGGATCAGGCATCTATGACATCGATGGGCTGGAAAATGCGGAATGGGTCAGTGTCGATACCCCTTGGGGGGCGCCCTCGGATCAGATTCTGACCGGGTCGCTGGACGGTGTCGCAATGGCCTTTCTGCCGCGCCATGGGCGCGGGCATGTGCATTCGCCCACCGATGTGCCCTATCGCGCCAATATCGACGCGCTGAAACGGCTTGGTGTGACGGATGTGATCTCGGTCTCGGCCTGCGGGTCGTTTCGCGAACACATGGCACCGGGTGACTTTGTCATCGTCGATCAGTTCATCGACCGGACATTTGCGCGCGACAAGAGCTTTTTCGGAACAGGCTGCGTCGCCCATGTCAGCGTTGCGCACCCGACCTGCCCGCGCCTGTCGGACGCCTGTGAGACCGCAGGCAAGGCTGCCGGTATCACGATCCATCGCGGCGGCACCTATCTGGCGATGGAAGGGCCGCAGTTTTCGTCTCTGGCGGAATCGAAGATGTATCGCGAGCAATGGGGCTGCGACGTGATCGGCATGACCAACATGCCCGAAGCCAAGCTCGCCCGCGAAGCCGAGCTTTGTTATGCCTCGATCGCAATGGTCACCGATTTTGACAGCTGGCACCCGGATCATGGCGAGGTGGATGTGACCACCATCATTGCGACCCTGACCGGCAATGCCGATAAGGGCCGTGCACTGGTCAAAGGCCTTCCCGCCCTGCTGGGGACCAACCGCGCGCCCTGCCCGCATGGCTGTGACCGGGCGCTGGAATATGCCATCCTCACCGCGCCCGAAAAGCGCGATCCGGCGCTGCTGGCCAAGCTAGACGCGGTTGCGGGTCGGATTCTGTAGGTTCTGCGCGACGCGTCGGGCATTGCAGCCGACAGCAGATCGGTTTTCCGGATCACGTTGTGCAAGCGTCCAAGCATGGCATCGACCCCTGCGCCCAAAACTGTCCGGGCACAGGGGATGCGGGTTCTTTCTGCCGTGATACTCGCCGCAAGAATGCGACGGTTGTGACGGATCGCACTCGTATCAGTTTTCGTGCAAGTCTCGGCCTGATCCGACCGATTTGACGGACCCGAAAGCTGATCGCCATGAAAATTGTCAAGCACTGGTAGTTTGGCTATAGCGGTACCAAAGGAACGTATTGCGAGCAGACCCTTATGTCTCTGGAACTCTGGCTGGCCTTTGTTGCCGCATCCACCGCCTTGCTGCTGATCCCTGGCCCAACCGTGCTGTTGGTGCTGAGCTATGCGCTGTCCAAGGGGCGCAGCGTTGCCGTGGCCTCGGCCACAGGGGTCGCTGTGGGGGATCTTGTGGCGATGACCGCGTCTTTGTTGGGACTGGGCGCGCTTGTTCTGGCCTCGGCCACCTTGTTTTCCGTCCTCAAATGGGTCGGAGCGGCCTATCTGGTCTGGCTTGGGGTTAAACTGCTGCGCAGCGCCCCGGCAAGTGGTTTGGGAACGGTCGCGACAGGGCGGGATGTCACCCCCGGCAGCGTGTTTGGACATGCGGCCGCAGTCACGGCACTGAACCCGAAATCCATCGCCTTTTTCATCGCCTTTGTGCCGCAGTTCCTGCGCCCGGCTGAACCACTGGGGCCGCAATTTGCCATCCTGATCGCCACTTTTGTCGGGCTGGCCTGGCTGAATGCGCTGGCTTACGCGTTGCTGGCCGACCGGTTGCGGCGGCTGATTGGCCGCGCCAGCGTGATCACCGGGATGACGCGGTTTGGCGGGCTGACCCTGATCGGGATGGGTTTCGCCACGGCAGTTCTGCGCCGCCCGGCCTAACCCCTTTTTCAGTTTTCGGCGTTTTCCTTCATGAACCCGCGGATAAACCGGCGGATTTCGCGGGCAGCTGACGTATCCAGCTCCCTGCACAACTCGACAAACGCGTCGCGCTCATCCTTGTCCAGACGCAGAACCAGCTGACTGTTTTTCTTCGTCGATCCCTTGCCGTCTTTCTTTGGCACGCGCGTTGCTCCTACCAAATGCTCGTTAATTCAGGCGATGCATTGTGTATACGTAGCATAGTGATTGTCGTTATCGGGCACTTAACAGCACCGGAACGGAAATGGCAATGAACCTTCGAAACACACAAGCCTTTCTTTTGCGGAATCAACGCAATTGAGTAAGCCGCACCTGTCATGTTTGCCTGCCACACTTTACCGATAAGTCAGATTGCCCAAGGCTGTGGTTTCGTGCCGCTGGTGATCGCGCGAATGAATTGTTCCTTGCATGGCTAACCCTCTTGGGCCAAACACGTTTTGGTATTTGAAGCGGAAAAGGGTTGGTTCATGTCAAGGAACAAGACTGTCAAAGACTACATCCGGACGATTGTCGACTTCCCGCATGAAGGAATTCTGTTTCGTGATGTGACGACTCTGTTTGCCGATCCGCGCGGATTTCGGATGGCCATTGACCAGATGCTGCACCCCTATGCCGGGGAACGCATCGACAAGGTCGTCGGCCTTGAGGCCCGGGGTTTTATCCTTGGCGGCGCGATTGCGCATCAGCTGAGCCTGGGTTTCGTGCCGATCCGCAAGAAAGGCAAGCTGCCCGGCACAACAATCAGCCAGGACTACAAGCTGGAATATGGTGAAGCGATCGTCGAAATCCACGACGACGCCATCCAGCCGGGCGAAAAGATCCTTGTCGTTGACGACCTTCTGGCCACAGGCGGCACTGCGGCGGCGGGCATCAAACTGATCGAGCGTTTGGGCGGTGAGATCGTCTCATGCGCGTTCATTATCGACTTGCCTGACCTCGGCGGGCGCAAAGTACTGGAAGATATGGGCATGGACGTGCATGTCCTGTGCGAATTCGAAGGGCTTTGACGCGACAAGCTTCGGATAGCGAAACAAGAGTCTGAGCCGGGTTCACGCCTTCAGCACCGCGCCGGGATTCATGATGCCATAGGGGTCCAGCGCCGCCTTGATGGCCCGCATCGCATCCAGCTTTACCGGATCGCCATAGCGTTCCAGATCGTCCGTTTTCATGCGGCCCACGCCGTGTTCCGCGCTGACCGAACCATCAAAGGCGTGGACCAGATCATGCACGGCCCGCTTGACCACAGCGCTCTGACCCTCAAAATCCGACCTGCCCTGCCCCTTGGGGGGAAAGACGTTGTAATGCAAATTGCCATCCCCGAGATGGCCAAAGCAATTGATCCGGAACGGCCCGAGACCGGAAATCACCTTTTCCCCTTGGCGCACAAATTCCGGAATTTCTGAGATCGGGATCGAGATATCATGGCTCGACACCGAGCCGATCAGGCGGTTGGCCTCGGGGATACGCTCGCGCACGGCCCACAACTCACCGCGCTGCGCCTCGCTTTGAGCAATCACGCCATCCTGCACCAGCCCAAGCGCTTGCGCGTGGACAAAGATATCCTCGAGCGCGTCGGACGGAGACTGCCCCCTGGCCAGCCCCAATTCGATCAGAACGCTCCACTCTGGCGGTGTTTCAAACGGTTGCCGGACGTCCGGCAGAACCTCGGACAAGAACTTCAGCCCCTGCCGGTGGATCAGTTCGAAAGTGCTGACAGCCTCGCCCACGCGATCACGCGCCAGCGCCAGCAGGAAAATGGCAGCCTCGGGTGACGCCACCTGAAACATCGCCGTCCCGATCACGGCAGGCCGCGGAAACAGCTTGAGCGCGGCTGCGGTGATGATCCCCAGCGTGCCCTCGGCCCCGATCAGCAGATTGCGCAGGTCATAGCCTGTGTTGTCCTTTCGCAACCGGCTGAGACCCTGCCAGATTTGACCATTGGGCAGAACGGCCTCGAGCCCAAGGCACAGGTCGCGCGCATTGCCATAGCGCAAGACGTTGACGCCCCCGGCATTGGTGGACAGGTTGCCCCCGATCCGACAGGACCCCTGCGCCGCCAGCGTCAAGGGAAACAGGCGGTCTTGCGCCTCGGCCGCGGTTTGGACGTCCTGCAAGATGGCTCCGGCCTCGGCAATCAGTATATTTTCGGTGGGATAGACGGACCGGATGGCCGTCATCCGTTCCAGCGAAATCACCAAGGGCGCTGGCCCATGCGGCATCACCTGTCCCCCGACCAGACCGGTTCCGCCGCCATAAGGCACCACCGGAACACGCATTTCGGACGCCACCTGCACCAGCACCGAGACCTCTTCGGTTGTGCGGGGCAAGGCCAGCAGGCCAGCCTGTCCGGCAAATCGCCCGCGCGGCTCTTCCAGATACTGGTCGGTCACCGGGCGCAGCACGTAATCGCCCAGTTTCGAGCGGATCAGCGTAGCAATGCGGTCATCAGCGGGGTTCAGACTCATACGTTTTCAATGCCCAACCGATTCCGTCACGGCAAGCCTTATTCCAGATCAATCAGATAGCGCGGCTCCAGCACGACAACCGTTGGACGGTCCGGCAAGTCACGCAGAGAGACGATGATCTCGGACACGCCGTCACGTTCAACCGGGAACTCGTCCCGGATATCCACGAGGAAGCGATCCAGCGAAAACTCCGAGAACCAGTGCATCGGAATGATCACCGAGCTTTTCAGCCGCTTCAGAACCGAGATCATGTCAGGCAAGGGCATGGTTGTTCCGCCATCGACGGCGGCCATGACCACATCCAACCGACCCAGCGCAGCAAACTGTTCGTCTGACGGTACATGATGCAAATGTCCCAGATGACCGATACACAGCCCTTCGACCTCGAACACGAAGATAGAATTGCCGCGCTCCTCGACCCCGCCATAGGCCGAGCGGATATCGGTCGGGACATTGCGTATCAGCATCTCGCCCAGATCCAGGTGGTGTTCGATCCCCTGCCCGAACTCGCCCCATCCCGGCAGGACATGCGGTATCGCCGGGTCGGGATGCGCCGTCCAATGGGTGTCGTGCGCATGGTTCATTGTCACCACGTCGGGAATCAGATCGGCACTGCCGATGAACCCGGTAAAGTCTGTCACTACATTCAACCCGCCACGGGTCTGGATCATAAAGGCGGCATGCGCGACATAGCTGACGCGCACCGAAAACTCCGGCACCGGGTCCTGCCATGCAGCTTTGTGCAGATATTCGATCCCCGGCGCCGCCTCGGCGATGGCGATACAATGGCTCGGCCGCCGCTCCTGCGCCACGGCCCCGCCCGAAATCA
>NZ_JBXWSG010000064.1:0-22298 GCF_059613305.1 Ruegeria sp. BHSB056
CAGCTCTTCGTCGTCAACCTGGTCAACTTTGTTCATGAACACGACCATCTTCGGGATGCCAACCTGGCGGCCCAGCAGGATGTGCTCGCGGGTTTGCGGCATCGGGCCGTCCGCGGCGTTCACAACCAGGATCGCGCCGTCCATCTGAGCGGCACCGGTGATCATGTTCTTGACATAGTCGGCGTGGCCGGGGCAGTCGACATGCGCATAGTGGCGCGCGTCGGTCTCGTATTCCACGTGCGCGGTCGAGATGGTGATGCCGCGGGCTTTCTCTTCCGGCGCGCCGTCAATCTGGTCATACGCCTTGAAGTCACCGAAATACTTGGTGATTGCTGCGGTCAGCGTCGTCTTGCCGTGGTCAACGTGCCCAATCGTGCCGATGTTGACGTGCGGTTTTGTACGCTCAAACTTTTCCTTTGCCATGATGGCCTCCTTAATTTGCGGGTGCCGGGCTGAAGCCCGGCCTACGGGTGTGCGGTAGGCCGGGCTTCAGCCCGGCCCACTGCTTTATGCGTATTTCGCCTGGATCTCGTCCGAGATGTTCTGCGGAACCGGATCGTAGTGGTCGAACTGCATGGTGAACTGGGCGCGGCCCGACGACATCGAACGCAGGGTGTTGATGTAGCCGAACATGTTCGCCAGCGGCACAAACGCATCGATCGCGATCGCGTTGCCGCGCGGTTCCTGACCCGATACCTGGCCCCGACGCGAGGTCAGGTCACCGATGATACCGCCGGTGTATTCTTCCGGGGTGATCACTTCGACCTTCATGATCGGTTCCAGCAGCTTCGCGCCAGCTTTGCGCATGCCCTCACGCATACACATACGGGCCGCGATTTCGAACGCCAGAACGCTCGAGTCAACGTCGTGGAACTTACCGTCCAGCAGGGCAACCTTGAAATCGATCACCGGGAAGCCAGCCAGAGGGCCGCTGTCCATGACCGAGTTGATGCCTTTTTCAACACCGGGGATGTATTCCTTCGGAACGGCACCACCAACGATGCGGCTTTCGAACGAGTAACCTTCGCCTGCCTCGGTGGGCTGGATCTCCAGCTTGACTTCGGCGAACTGACCCGAACCACCCGACTGTTTCTTGTGGGTGTAGGTGTGTTCGACCGGCATCGAGATGGTTTCACGATAAGCCACCTGAGGCGCACCGATGTTGGCTTCGACCTTGAACTCGCGCTTGAGACGGTCCACCAGGATGTCCAGGTGAAGTTCGCCCATGCCCTTCATGATGGTCTGACCCGATTCCAGGTCGGTTTCCACGCGGAAGGACGGGTCTTCGGCGGCCAGACGGGCCAGACCCTGAGACATCTTTTCCTGGTCGCCCTTGGTTTTGGGCTCGACCGCGATCTCGATCACCGGATCGGGGAAGGTCATGGTTTCCAGAACCACCGGATCCTTGGCATCGCAGAGGGTGTCACCGGTGGTGGTGTCTTTCAGACCCGCCAGCGCGATGATGTCGCCTGCAAACGCTTCTTCGATCTCTTCCCGGTTGTTGGAGTGCATCATCATCATACGACCGATGCGCTCTTTCTTGCCTTTGGTCGAGTTCAGGATCGAGTCGCCCTTGTTCATGGTCCCCGAGTAGATCCGGGTGAAGGTCAGCGAACCGACGAAGGGGTCGTTCATGATTTTGAACGCCAGACCCGAGAAGGCCATGCCGTCATCGGCACGACGTGCGATGTTACGAACTTCTTCCTCGTCGCCGGGTTTGAAGCCCATGTAATCGACAACGTCCAGCGGGCTGGGCAGATAATCGATCACAGCGTTGAGCAGCGGCTGAACGCCTTTGTTCTTGAACGCCGAGCCACCCAGAACCGGAACGAAATGCAGGGCCAGCGTGCCTTTGCGCAGCAGTTTGCGCAGAGTCGGAACGTCGGGCTCTTCGCCTTCCAGATAAGCCATCATCGCGTCGTCGTCTTCTTCGACGGCCGCTTCGATCATCTTGCCGCGCCATTCGTCAGCCATGTCTTTCAGGCTGTCGCGGATCGGAGCCTTGACCCAGCTTGCACCAAGGTCTTCGCCCTGCCACAGCCACTCTTCCATGGTGACCAGATCAACCAAGCCTTCCAGCTCGGTTTCAGCACCGATCGGAATACCAACCGGAACAGCGCGTGCGCCGGTGCGGTCTTCGATCATGCGAACGCAGTTGAAGAAATCTGCGCCGATCTTGTCCATCTTGTTGACGAAAACCATACGCGGAACCTTGTAGCGGTCAGCCTGACGCCACACGGTTTCGGTCTGGGGTTCAACACCGGCGTTTGCGTCGAGAACGCAGACGGCACCGTCGAGAACCGCCAGCGAGCGTTCGACTTCGATGGTGAAGTCAACGTGGCCGGGGGTGTCGATGATGTTCAGGCGGTGTTTAGGGGTATCGGCGGTCTGACCGTCTTCGGTGCGTTCCCAGAAGGTGGTGGTCGCAGCCGAAGTGATGGTGATGCCGCGTTCCTGCTCCTGCTCCATCCAGTCCATGGTGGCTGCACCATCGTGCACCTCACCGATGTTGTGGGATTTACCAGTGTAATACAGGATACGCTCCGAGCAGGTGGTCTTACCTGCGTCGATGTGCGCCATGATACCGAAGTTACGGTATAGTTCGAGCGGATATTCGCGTGCCATTTGGATAAGCCTCTGGGATTACCAACGGTAATGGCTGAAGGCTTTGTTCGCCTCGGCCATCTTGTGGGTGTCTTCGCGCTTCTTCACGGCGGTACCGCGGGACTGTACAGCGTCCAGCAGTTCACCGGCGAGGCGTTCTTCCATGGTGTTTTCATTGCGGCCGCGCGCAGCGGTGATCAGCCAGCGGATGGCCAGTGCTTCGCGGCGCTCGGGGCGGACTTCGACCGGAACCTGATAGGTTGCACCACCAACCCGGCGCGAGCGAACCTCGACCGACGGTTTGATGTTGTCGAGTGCTTCGTGGAACACTTCGACGGGCGCGCGCTTGATCTTGTTCTCAACGCGGTCAAAGGCGTTGTAGACGATGCGCTCGGCGACCGACTTCTTGCCGTCGATCATCAGGTTGTTCATGAATTTGGTCAGAACCTTATCGCCAAACTTGGCGTCAGGCAGGACTTCGCGTTTTTCGGCGGCGTGACGACGTGACATATCAGCCTCTCCTTCTTACTTGGGACGCTTCGCGCCGTATTTCGAACGGCGTTGCTTACGGTCTTTGACGCCCTGAGTATCCAGAACACCGCGCAGGATGTGGTAACGCACACCGGGAAGGTCTTTCACACGGCCGCCACGGATCAGAACAACCGAGTGTTCCTGAAGGTTGTGGCTTTCACCGGGGATGTACGAGATGACCTCGAACCCGTTGGTCAGGCGCACCTTGGCAACCTTACGCATAGCCGAGTTCGGTTTCTTCGGTGTGGTGGTGTAAACACGTGTGCAGACGCCGCGTTTCTGCGGGCACTGCTCCAGGTGCATGGACTTCGAGCGTTTTACTTTCGGCTGCCGCGGTTTGCGGATCAGCTGTTGAATAGTTGGCATTCCGGTTTCTTCCCCGTTTTGCAACACACATGACATGCACGCGGGCTGCGTGCGGCTAACTTCGCTGCGCTTATGCGTCCACAAGCGCAAAACCCACGAGCGTTCCCATTCCGAGGTGAACGTCGCGGTTGTTTCTCAGAGGGCGCGAACTGCAAAATTGTCCGGGCCTTGACCAGCTCATTACTGGAATCGGCTATGGGGCGGCCCCCGGCACCGAGATGACGCGCGTAATAGGGGGAGTCGGCCCGAGTGTCAACAGCACGATACCGGTTGCCCGGCTATAGGCTGATCCAGGCCATGCCGATGTGGGTGCGCGGGCTTTACCGGGTTCATAAAACCGCCCTGCACCAGAAGCGCCAAGGTTGAGCTGAACCCGCAACCGGAGGCCGGGTTTCGCCTTCGAATAACCAGTGTTCAGAGCCTTGTCACGCAGGTTCACGCCGCTTCCCGACGCGCGCGTTCCCGGAACAGCGTAAACAATCCGGCGGCCACGATCAGAGTTGCACCCAGCATGGTCAGACCGTCAGGCCAATCATCGAATACGGCCCAACCCAACCCCAGGGCCCAGATCAGGCTGGAATAGCGAAACGGCGCGATGAACCCGACATCGCCCTGACGCATGACCATGACGCTGAACAGATAGCCCATCAGGACGAACACTGCCGCCGCCGCAACCAGAGAACCCGCAGCTCCGGAAACCGGAACCCATCCTTCGAACACCGAAGCAATCGCTGCGGCCACGGTGATGGAAAGAGACGTCGCCAACGTCACCACCATTGACGGAACCTGCGGCGACATGCGCCGCGTCACCAGATCGCGAACCGTGATCGAAGCCACTGCGATCAGCGCGTAGATGGAATACAGGCTGAAGCCGTCAGGGCCGGGCCTGACGATCAGAACCATGCCGCCAAAACCAATGGCAATCGCCAATATGCGCCGCCAGCCGACCTGTTCGGAAAAGACCAGCGCCGCACCCAGCGTCACGGTCAGAGGCAGCGCCTGCAGAATGGCCGTCACATTGGCAAGCGGCATGTTCTTGAGCGCTGTCAGGAAAAAGAAGGTTGCCGACAGTTCGGCCAGACTGCGCAGCGCAACCAGCCACCGGTCGTGGTGTGAGAAATTGAGGTGCAGCGCCCCCAGATAGCGGGCAAGACCGTAGACAAGGAAAACGGCCAGAACGCCCCGCATGGCCACCAGTTGGAACAATGGCAGATCCCGAAGCGCGACCTTGACCAAAGTGTCGTTCAGGGTGAAGGCCGCCATGCTGCCCATCATCAGCAAGGCACCTTTGGTGTTTGGGTTCATGACAGATTTGGCCCTGCGCAGAGTGATCGGGCCATTGGCCCAATCAGACAGCCGCCTGTCAACGCATCATATCAGATCAGCGCAAGAATTGCGTCCCGACGCGTGCAGAGCGTGTCGAAACCACTTTCTGAGCCCCTATCAGAGACCAGAGACCCGACCACCTCCGATCCCTTCCACAGCCACCCCGGCGCTGAGCGTGTGCGTTGCGATCAACCCGCCGGACATGTCCAGAACGCCAAGCTGGTTGCCGTTCTGAAGGGCGACATAAAGCTCGCGGCGTTTGGAATTGATGCCAAGGCCAAAGCGTTCGATCTGCACCGCTGCGCCGACCGATGGATTGGTCGCCCGGATTGTCCTTAGGACCGTGCCGTTCATATCCACCTCGACGATCAGGCGATTGCGGATGAACAGCACATAAAGCGTGCCGGTCGTTTCATCAAAGGCCAGCCCACCAATCGGCCCCTGTGGCTGGCTGAGGGTTATGTTGCGCACAAATTGCCCGTCGCGGGTCAGTTCCGCGATCATCACCCCGTTCGGATGGTCGAGGAACAGATGCCCGTCGCTTCCCCGAATGGCCAACCCGCATTCCTTGATGGGAAACTCGTCAGGTGTGATGCCACCGCATCCGGCCGGAACCCGCTGTGCCGCAAAGGTACGCAGGGCACGGCCATTTCGGTCCAACTCCTGTAGTTGGGTGCCGGGAAGATTGCGCAGGAAGATCCGCCGTCGCGGCTCATCGTAAGCCAACCCGACGATCGAGGCGGAGATCGGGATCAGGCGCGTCGTGCCGTTCGGGATCACGATCTCACGCGATGGCTGGCCCGGTGGCATCCCCACATAGGCATAATCCGTGCAGGCGGCCATCAGGCCCAGACCGACAACCGAAAATGCGCGCGACAGCTTTGTGACAGTTCTCATCATTCACCCCCGTCACCTGTGTGAATTCAAGGCGGATGGTAGCACAGTTTAGGCTAAATCAGAAAAACCCTGCTTTTATTGCAGGTCACATACGACAAGCGCGATATGCCAGTGGTCCGGAACCGCCCTAAGCGTGGTGCGCGTTTCAGCCCTGCAAAAACGAAAGGCCCCGCGAAATCGCGGGGCCTTCCTTAACTTGTCAATCGGGCGATTACTCGCGGCTTTCGGGTGTTTCCACCAGAACATCCAGCTCATCCCCGACCAGATCATCATCCATGATCGGCGCAGCCAGGGCAGCGGCCGCTTCGGCCTCTTCCCGGCGGGCTTCGATCACCACATTGTCGCGCGACTGCGCGATGTGGCGGACGGCCTGTGTGGCCCCACCGGTACCGGCGGGGATCAGGCGACCAACGATGACGTTCTCTTTCAGGCCGACCAGCTTGTCCTTTTTGCCCTGCACGGACGCTTCGGTCAGTACGCGGGTGGTTTCCTGGAACGACGCCGCCGAGATGAACGATCGCGTCTGCAACGAAGCCTTGGTGATCCCCAAGAGGATCGGCTCGCCCTGTGCCGGACGACCACCGCGGGCGATGGTCTTTTCGTTGGCTGCGTCGAACTCCTGCTTGTCGACATGTTCGCCTTTCAGCAGGGTGGTGTCGCCTGAATCCAGGATCTCCCACTTCTGCAGCATCTGGCGCACGATGACCTCGATGTGCTTGTCGTTGATTTTCACGCCTTGCAGACGATACACATCCTGCACTTCGTCGATCATGTAGTTCGCCAGCGCCTCGACACCCATGATGGACAGGATGTCATGCGGGGCCGGGTTACCGTCCATGATGTAGTCGCCCTTCTGAACGAAGTCGCCTTCGACAACAGGGATGTGCTTGCCCTTGGGCACCATGTACTCGATGGGTTCCAGCGACTCGTCAGCCGGTTCGATGCTGATGCGGCGCTTGTTCTTGTAGTCGCGGCCAAAGCGCACGTAACCATCGGCTTCTGCGATGATCGCGTGATCTTTCGGACGGCGGGCTTCGAACAATTCGGCCACACGCGGCAGACCACCGGTGATGTCCTTGGTCTTGGCACCTTCACGCGGAATACGCGCAACAACGTCACCGGCTTCGATCTTCTGGCCATCTTCGACCGACAGGATCGCATCCACCGACATCGGATAGTGAACCGGGTTGCCCGCATCGTTGCGGACCGGTTCGCCATCGTCACCGACCAGAATGATCTCGGGCTTGAGGTCGCTGCCACGGGGGGCGGCGCGCCAGTCGATCACGATCTTCTGGGTCATGCCGGTTGCTTCGTCGGTCTCGTCACGGACGGCAAGGCCCGAAACCAGATCGACGTATTTGGTGGTACCGGCTTTCTCGGCGATGATCGGCAGGGTGTAGGGATCCCATTCGAACAGCTTGTCTCCGCGGGCCACCTTGGTGCCTTCCTTGACGAACAGCTTGGAGCCATAACCCAGCTTGTGGCTGGCGCGCTCTTCGCCGTGATCGTCCTTGATCACCAGCTTCATGTTGCGGCCCATGACGAGGCTTTCGCCTGCGGCATTGACCAGGATCTGTGGGTTCTCGAAGGATACGACACCAGCCTGGCTGGCTTCCTGGAACGACTGCTGACCACCTTGCGCAACACCACCGATGTGGAAGGTCCGCATTGTCAGCTGTGTACCGGGTTCACCGATGGACTGGGCGGCGATGATGCCGACAGCTTCACCCGTGTTCACCATGGTACCACGAGCAAGGTCACGGCCGTAGCAGGTGGCACAGACGCCTTCCTCGGACTCGCAGGTCAGGGGCGAGCGGATGCGGGTCGACTGAACGCCCGCTTCGTCGATGGTGTCTGCCATCCGTTCGTCGATCAGCTGACCTGCGGCCACGATCACCTCGTCCGTGCCCGGACGCAGGATGTCATCGGCGGCCACACGGCCCAGAATACGCTCGGCCAGCGAGGCGACAACCTCACCATCGTTCACCGCAGCTTCGGCCGTGATCGCGCGTTCGGTGCCGCAGTCGATCTCGCGAACGATGCAGTCCTGCGCCACGTCCACCAGACGACGGGTCAGGTAACCCGAGTTCGCGGTTTTCAGAGCGGTATCCGACAGACCCTTACGGGCACCGTGGGTCGAGTTGAAGTATTCAAGAACGGTCAGACCTTCCTTGAAGTTCGAGATGATCGGTGTCTCGATGATGTCACCGTTCGGCTTGGCCATCAGGCCGCGCATACCGCCCAGCTGTTTCATCTGAGTGACCGAGCCCCGCGCACCGGAGTGGGCCATCATGTAGACCGAGTTCGGTTCCTGCTCGGCGCCATTCTCGTCACGCGCGGAAGCCGAGATGGTGTTCATCATCGCCTCGGTGACGCGGTCGTTACACTTCGACCAGGCATCGACAACCTTGTTGTACTTTTCGCCCTGAGTGATCAGACCGTCCATGTACTGCTGTTCAAAGTCTTTCACCTGGTCGCGGGTGTCATCGACGATGCCCCACTTGTCGTTCGGGATGACCATGTCGTCCTTGCCGAACGAGATACCGGCCCTGAAGGCCTCCTTGAAGCCCATCGACATGATCTGGTCACAGAAAATAACCGACTCTTTCTGACCGCAATACCGGTAGACGGTGTCGATCACCTGCTGCACTTCTTTCTTCCGCAACAGACGGTTGACCAGATCGAACGGCGCCTTGTTGTTCATCGGCAGCAGGGCACCCAGACGCAGACGGCCCGGAGTGGTCTCATAGCGCTTCTGAACTTCGTTGCCTTCCTCGTCGATCTGCGTGATCCGGGCGGTGATTTTCGAGTGCAGATGCACCTCACCCGCGTCCAGCGCGTGCTGAACTTCTTCGATTGAGCCAAAGACCTTGCCTTCGCCCGGCATGCCTTCACGTTCCAGGGTCACGTAGTAGAGACCCAAGATCATATCCTGCGACGGAACAATGATCGGCGCGCCGTTTGCAGGCGACAGAACGTTGTTTGTCGACATCATCAGAACACGGGCTTCCAGCTGTGCCTCAAGGCTCAGCGGCACGTGAACGGCCATCTGGTCGCCGTCAAAGTCGGCGTTGAAGGCCGAGCAGACCAGCGGGTGCAGCTGGATCGCCTTGCCTTCGATCAGGACCGGTTCGAATGCCTGAATGCCAAGACGGTGCAGCGTCGGCGCACGGTTCAGCATGACAGGGTGTTCGCGGATCACTTCGTCGAGGATATCCCACACTTCGGGACGTTCTTTCTCGACCAGTTTCTTCGCCTGTTTCACGGTCGAAGACAGACCTTTGGCTTCAAGGCGCGAGTAGATGAACGGCTTGAACAGTTCCAGCGCCATCTTCTTGGGCAGACCACACTGGTGCAGCTTGAGTTCCGGACCGGTCACGATGACCGAACGGCCCGAGAAGTCGACGCGTTTCCCCAGAAGGTTCTGACGGAAGCGTCCCTGCTTACCCTTCAGCATGTCCGACAGCGATTTCAGCGGGCGCTTGTTGGCGCCCGTGATCACGCGGCCACGACGGCCATTGTCGAACAGAGCATCCACGGATTCCTGCAACATCCGCTTTTCGTTGCGGACGATGATGTCAGGTGCGCGCAGTTCGATCAGACGCTTCAGACGGTTGTTCCGGTTGATGACGCGGCGATACAGATCGTTCAGATCCGAGGTCGCGAAGCGGCCACCATCCAGCGGAACCAGCGGGCGCAGTTCCGGCGGGATGACCGGGATCACGGTCATGACCATCCATTCGGGACGGTTGCCCGACTCGAGGAAGGATTCAACAACCTTCAGACGCTTGATGATCTTCTTAGGCTTCAACTCGCCGGTCGCTTCGGCCAGATCAGCGCGCAGCTGCTCGGCTTCGGCTTCCAGATCGATCTGGGCCAGCATCTCACGAATGGCTTCAGCACCGATATTCGCGGTGAACGCGTCCATGCCGTAAGCATCCTGTGCGTCCATGTACTCTTCTTCGGTCAGCATCTGACCATAGGTCAGATCGGTCAGACCGGGCTCGATGACCACATAGTTTTCAAAGTACAGAACGCGTTCCAGATCGCGCAGCGTCATGTCCAGCATCAGACCGATGCGGGACGGCAGCGATTTCAGGAACCAGATATGCGCAACCGGCGCGGCCAGTTCGATATGGCCCATACGCTCACGGCGGACTTTCTGCAGGGTGACTTCCACACCGCATTTCTCGCAGACAACGCCGCGATACTTCATCCGCTTATATTTGCCGCACAGGCATTCATAATCTTTGATCGGGCCAAAGATTCGCGCGCAGAACAGACCGTCACGCTCGGGCTTGAACGTCCGGTAGTTGATGGTTTCGGGTTTCTTGATCTCGCCATAGGACCAAGACAGAATCCGCTCGGGCGATGCCAGCGAGACCTTGATCTCGTCGAAAACCTTCGGGGGCGTCAGCGGGTTGAACGGGTTGTTGGTGATTTCCTGGTTCATCTCTTTACCTCAGAGTTAGAGGGTGCGGGGGTCACGCAGTGCCGGGCTGAAGCCCGGCCTACGCCGGATCAGATGGTAGGCCGGGCTTCAGCCCGGCATCCCTTCGTCACTCATCGACCTCCGCATCCAGGAGTTCCATATTCAGGCCGAGGCCACGGACTTCTTTAACCAGAACGTTGAACGATTCCGGTACGCCCGCTTCGAAGTTATCCTCGCCCTTGACGATCGACTCATAGACCTTGGTCCGGCCGGCAACGTCATCCGACTTCACCGTCAGCATCTCTTGCAGGGTGTAGGCGGCGCCGTAAGCTTCCAGAGCCCAGACTTCCATCTCACCAAAGCGCTGACCACCGAACTGCGCCTTACCACCCAGCGGCTGCTGGGTAACCAGGCTGTAGGGCCCGGTCGAACGCGCGTGGATCTTGTCGTCCACAAGGTGGTGCAGTTTCAGCAGGTACTTGATGCCCACGGTCACCGGACGCGCAAATTGCTCGCCCGTACGACCGTCGAACAGAACCGACTGACCGCTTTCCGAGAAGCCCGCACGCACCAACGCGTCGTTGACGTCAGCCTCTTTGGCACCGTCAAA
The DNA here is from genome assembly GCF_059613305.1 of Ruegeria sp. BHSB056. Lineage (NCBI taxonomy): Bacteria > Pseudomonadati > Pseudomonadota > Alphaproteobacteria > Rhodobacterales > Roseobacteraceae > Ruegeria > Ruegeria sp. BHSB056. The sequence goes on from NZ_JBXWSG010000064.1 coordinate 10,767, forward strand.
GACCGGGGTTGCAATCGGAACACCGCGGGTCACGTTGCCCGCTGCTTCGACCAGCGTTTCCTCGTCCATGCCGGTGATGCCTTCTTCGTAGACATCTTCGCCATAGGCCAGCTTCATCGCCTCGCGCACCGGGGTCAGGTCGCCGGAACGGCGGTATTCACCCAGAGCTTCATCGATGTTCAGACCCAGACCGCGTGCAGCCCAACCCATGTGGGTTTCAAGGATCTGACCAACGTTCATACGCGAAGGCACACCCAACGGGTTCAGACAGAAGTCAACCGGGGTACCATCGGCCAGGAACGGCATGTCTTCCATCGGAACAACCTTGGAGATCACACCCTTGTTCCCGTGACGACCGGCCATCTTGTCGCCCGGCTGCAACTTGCGCTTCACGGCGATGAAGACTTTGACCATCTTCATCACACCCGGCGGCAGGTCGTCGCCACGGCGGACTTTCTCGACCTTATCCTCGAAACGGGCGTCCAGAGCGCGCTTTTGCACTTCGTATTGCTCGTTCAGAGCCTCGACGATCTGTGCGTCCTTCTCGTCTTCCAGTGCCAGCTGCCACCACTGACCACGGGTCAGGGTTTCCAGCAGGTCCTCGGTGATCACCGACCCTGCCTTGACGCCTTTCGGGCCTTTGACAGCGGTTTTACCAAGGATCAGACCTTGCAGTCGCGCATAGATGTTGCGGTCAAGGATCGCCAGCTCGTCGTCCCGGTCACGGGCCAGACGTTCGACTTCCTCACGCTCGATCTGCAGCGCACGCTCGTCTTTCTCGACGCCGTGACGGTTGAAGACGCGAACCTCAACGACCGTACCGTAATCACCCGGCTTCACGCGCAGCGAGGTGTCGCGCACGTCAGATGCTTTTTCACCAAAGATGGCGCGCAGCAGCTTTTCTTCCGGAGTCATCGGGCTTTCGCCCTTCGGAGTGATCTTGCCGACCAGAATATCGCCCGGCTCAACATCCGCACCGATGTAAACGATGCCAGCCTCGTCGAGGTTGCGCAGCGCTTCTTCACCGACGTTCGGGATGTCGCGGGTGATCTCTTCCGGGCCCAGCTTGGTGTCACGGGCGGCGACTTCGAATTCCTCGATATGGACCGAGGTAAAGACGTCATCACGCGCGATACGTTCCGAGATCAGGATCGAGTCTTCGTAGTTGTAGCCGTTCCACGGCATGAACGCGACGACCACGTTCTTACCAAGGGCCAGTTCACCCATATCGGTCGACGGACCGTCGGCAATGACCTCGCCCTTCTGGACGGTGTCACCCACCTTGATCAGCGGACGCTGGTTGATGCAGGTGTTCTGGTTCGACCGCTGGAATTTGCGCAGACGGTAGATGTCAACACCAGCGTCGCCCAGTTCCAGATCTTCGGTGGCGCGGATAACGATACGCTGGGCATCGACCTGGTCGATGATACCGGCGCGTTTCGCCTGAATCGCAGCGCCCGAGTCGATCGCAACCTTTTCCTCGATGCCCGTCCCGACCAGCGGTGCCTCGGCCCGCAGCAGCGGAACCGCCTGACGTTGCATGTTCGAGCCCATCAGAGCGCGGTTGGCGTCGTCATTTTCAAGGAACGGGATCAGCGATGCCGCGACCGAAACCAGCTGTTTTGGCGACACGTCGATCAGGTCCACATTCTCGCGCGGGGCAAGCGTGTAGTCACCGGCCTGACGGGTCGAAACCAGATCGTTGATGAACTTGCCGTTCTTATCCAGCGTCGCGTTCGCCTGCGCCACGGTGTGACGCATTTCCTCGGTCGCGGACATGTAGTGAACCTCATCGGTCACCTCGGCGTCCTTGACGACGCGGTAAGGTGTTTCGATGAAGCCATACTTGTTCACGCGGGCGAAGGTGGCCAGCGAGTTGATCAGACCAATGTTCGGGCCTTCCGGCGTTTCAATCGGGCACATCCGGCCATAGTGGGTCGGGTGCACGTCGCGTACCTCAAAGCCCGCACGCTCACGCGTCAGACCACCGGGGCCAAGCGCCGAGAGACGGCGTTTGTGGGTGACTTCCGACAGCGGGTTGGTCTGGTCCATGAACTGCGACAGCTGCGACGAGCCGAAGAATTCACGCACAGCAGCAGCAGCCGGTTTCGCGTTGATCAGGTCCTGCGGCATGACGGTGTCGATCTCGACCGACGACATACGCTCTTTGATCGCGCGCTCCATACGCAGCAGACCGACGCGGTACTGGTTTTCCATCAGTTCGCCGACCGAACGCACACGACGGTTGCCGAGGTGGTCGATATCGTCCACGTCGCCTTTGCCGTCGCGCAGCTCGACCAGAGCCTTGACGCAGGCCACGATGTCTTCGCGGCGCAGGGTACGCAGGGTATCCGGCGCGTCCAGTGCCAAGCGCATGTTCATCTTCACGCGACCAACGGCCGACAGGTCATACCGCTCGCTGTCGAAGAACAGGGTGTCGAACAGGGCCGACGCCGCTTCGACGGTGGGTGGTTCACCCGGACGCATGACGCGGTAGATATCCATGAGTGCGCTTTCGCGGTTCATGTTCTTGTCCTGCGCCATGGTGTTGCGCATGTAGGGACCGACATTGACGTTGTCTATGTCGAGAACCGGAATATCGGTGATGCCCGCGTCGATCAGTTCCTTCGCGGTACCGCCGATCAGGTCGCCATCCTTGTCATATTCCAGCGTCAGTTCGTCACCGGCTTCGACATAGATCGCGCCGTTTTCTTCGTTGATGATGTCCTTGGCGACAAACTTGCCAACGATGTGATCGAACGGAACCAGCAGTTCTGTGACGGTGCCCTCGTCGATCAGCTTCTTGACCGCGCGCGGGGTGACTTTCTTGCCTGCCTCGGCAATTACCTCACCTGATTTCGCGTCGATCAGGTCATAGGTCGGACGGGTGCCGCGAACACGCTCGGGGAAGAACGGCGTGACCCAGCCCTTCTTCTTGTCCAGCTTGTAGGACACGGTTTTGTAATACGCGTCCATGATCGCTTCCTGATCCAGACCCAGCGCATATAGCAGGGTTGTCACAGGCAGTTTGCGGCGGCGGTCGATACGGGCGAACACGATATCCTTGGCATCAAACTCGAAGTCCAGCCAGCTGCCGCGATACGGGATGATGCGGCAGGCAAACAGCAGCTTGCCCGAGGAATGGGTTTTACCCTTGTCGTGGTCAAAGAACACACCGGGCGAGCGGTGCATCTGGGAAACGATCACACGCTCGGTGCCGTTGACGACAAAGGTGCCGTTCGGGGTCATCAGGGGCATGTCGCCCATGAAGACATCCTGTTCCTTGATGTCTTTTACCGATTTCGCGCCGGTGTCCTCATCAACATCGAACACGATCAGGCGCAGGGTAACCTTCAGCGGTGCGCTGTAGGTCATGTCGCGCTGCATGCACTCTTCGACGTCGTATTTGGGTTTCTCCAGATCGTATTTCACGAACTCCAAAACAGAGGTTTCGTTGAAATCCTTGATCGGGAAAACCGATTGGAACACGCCTTTGATGCCTTCGCCGTCTGTGGGCTGTTCTGCATCGCCGGAGCGCAGGAAAAGATCATAAGAAGATTTCTGTACCTCAATGAGGTTCGGCATCTCCAGTACTTCGCGGATTTTGCCGTAATATTTACGAAGACGTTTCTGGCCAAGGAACGTTTGAGCCATGTCAGATGTCACCTTTCGATGTTCTCAGCGGGCAAAGACACCGTCGGGCCCCGGCATCTTGCACAATCGAGACAACACGTCCGGATCAATTCGTGGCCACCGTCCCGAAGGCGGCCTCCCGATCCGAAAACCGTGTCTTAGAAAACGCCCCATTCCGTGAGGCCCTTTCTAAGACAGGTTCGGCTGGACCCGGATTTCTCCGGATCCAGCCAAAATTTTCGGCGCATCAGCGATGCGCCTGAGACCAGGCTTAGGCCAGCTCGACTTCGGCGCCAGCTGCTTCCAGCTTGGCTTTGACGTCTTCGGCTTCGTCTTTCGACACGCCTTCTTTGATCTTGCCGCCGGCTTCGACCAGTTCCTTGGCTTCTTTCAGGCCCAGACCGGTGATGCCGCGAACTTCTTTGATCACGTTGATTTTCGAAGCGCCGGCGTTCTTCAGAACGACGTCGAATTCGGTTTTTTCTTCCTCAGCTGCGCCACCGGCGTCGCCACCAGCTGCTGCGACCATTACGGCGCCGCCAGCTGCGGGCTCGATGCCGTATTCGTCTTTGAGGATGGTTTTCAGTTCTTGTGCTTCCAGCAGGGTCAGACCCACGATGCTTTCTGCGAGTGCTTTCAGATCAGCCATTTTATCAGCTCTTTCCGTTTACAATGTGTGTTCCAACGTCAGGGTAGGTACCCTACGCAGATCATTCAGTGCCAACCGCTTACGCAGCTTCCGCCTTCTCTTCGATGGTGGAAAGGATGCTTGCGATATTGCTTGCAGGTGCGCCAATCGCGCCGGCGATGTTCGAAGCAGGTGCGCCAATGCAGCCCACGATCGAAGCAATAAGCTCCTCGCGAGACGGCATTTTCGAAACGGCTTCAACGCCTTTGCGGTCCAGAGCGTTCTCGCCCATTGCACCGCCGAGGATTTCAAATTTCTTGTTATCCTTGGCGAAGTCCTCGGCCACCTTGGCTGCTGCCACGGGGTCCTCGGAATAGGTCAGAACGGTCATCCCTGTCAGCAGGTCGGCCATGCTTGCACACGGCTTACCCTCGAGGGCGATTTTGGCGAGCCTGTTCTTGGCAACACGCACGGAGCCACCCGCGTCACGGGCACGTGCGCGAAGGTCCTGCATCTCGGCAACTGTCAGACCGGCGTAGTGGGCAACCACTACGACGCCAGAGCTTTCGAAGATTTGGCCGAGTTCCTCGACCACTTTCTCTTTCTGGGCTCTATCCACAGTTCTCTCCAAGTTAGGGGTGAGATCTCACCCCGGCTCATATTTGCCGCGGCTTACGCCCCGGCGTTCAGGTCCGTTGTTACGGGATTGGCCAAAACTCGCCCGAGGGTGGGACCCTCAGAATTCTTTGGTCTTACCCGTCTCAGGCAGGGAATTAAGGGGCCATATGGCACCACCCACCGTCTTGGACGAAACAAAATAAAGCGCACGACGAATCGCACGCTTTATTCCGCAGGTCTACTTAGGACAGATGGCCGGGGTTTCCAAGAGGTAAATTGGGATAAATCAAACGCTACAGGGGACGGCCAGAACCACAAGATCAAGTGCGGTGACGAGCAATTGATTTGGTCGAATTACAGGGCTGAGCGCAAAATAGTTCGTGACATTGTTCCAAGTTCAAGACTATAACCCGACAATTTTTCTCAGAAACAAGAAGAATCAGAACAAATGTGCAGAATTGCCGCCTATTGCGGACCAAGTATCCCGCTTGAAAACATCGTCATCCGGCCCCAGCATTCCTTGCTGGAGCAAAGCCAGCACGCGGCCGAAGCTAAACTTGCCGTCAATGGCGATGGCTTCGGTATGGCCTGGTACGCAGACCAGGATCGCCCTGGCCTGTACAGGGATGTCCTGCCCGCTTGGTCGGATGGTAACCTGGTCGATCTTTGCAGGATGATAAAATCCTCGCTGTTTCTGGCCCATGTCCGCGCGTCGACGTTCGGGGAAGTGTCGCGCGCGAACTGCCACCCTTTTACATTTGGCAAATGGTCCTTCATGCACAATGGTCAGATTGGCGAGTTCGGGCGTTTGCGCAGACAGCTTGAATCCTCTCTGCCGGACGAACTTTACGCGGCGCGGCGCGGGTCGACGGATTCTGAGCTTCTGTTTCTGCTGCTGCTGGCCAACGGGCTGGATGATGCGCCGCAGGACGCTGTTGTCGCAACTTTGCGTCAGATCGATGCGCTTGGAGGTCATCGGACGCAACCGGATCGCATGGCCGTCGCCTTTTCGGATGGGCAGAACCTGTATGCCTTTCGGTATTCCAGCGATCAGCGCAGCCCGTCCCTGTATTTCGGGGAAGGTCTGGACCACGGCGGCAAGGTCATTGCGTCCGAGCCGCTGGACAAGGGCACAGGAAAATGGACGCCCATTGAAGACCGGAGCTTCTTCACCCTGACCGGAGATACAGCCAGCCACACCGCGTTGCCGCTCAGCTAAACGAAAACGGGCGGTCCGTTTGGACCGCCCGCAACATTGCTTTGACGAAGATCCGGCTTATTCGCCCGAAGCTTCTGCCACATCAACGGTCACGCCGGGGCCCATGGTCGAGCTCAGCGCGATTTTCTTCATGTAGGTGCCTTTGGCACCCGACGGCTTGGCCCGGGCAACAGCCGAGACGAAGGCGCGAATGTTTTCGACCAGCTTGGCTTCGTCAAACGACGCTTTGCCAACACCGGCATGCACAACGCCGCCTTTTTCCGCCTTGAACTGAACTTCACCGCCTTTGGCTGCTTCCACGGCTGCTTTCACGTCCATGGTCACGGTGCCAACCTTGGGGTTCGGCATCAGGTTACGGGGGCCCAGAACCTTACCCAGACGACCGACGATCGGCATCATGTCCGGGGTTGCAATGCAGCGATCGAATTCGATGGTGCCGCCCTGAATGGTTTCCATCAGGTCTTCTGCGCCAACGATATCCGCGCCTGCTTCTTTCGCTTCGTCAGCCTTCGCGCCACGCGCAAATACAGCAACACGCATCGCTTTGCCGGTGCCGTTGGGCAGGCCAACAACGCCGCGAACCATCTGGTCCGCATGACGGGTGTCGACGCCCAGGTTCAGGGCGATTTCGATGGTCTCGTCGAATTTCGAAGTGGCGTTGCCTTTGACCAGGGAAACAGCTTCTTCAACCGACAGGTTTTCCTTGCCGGCGACAGCTTCGCGCGCAGCGCGTGTACGTTTACCGAGTTTTGCCATCTTACTTCACCTCGATGCCCATGGAGCGGGCCGAGCCCAGGATGATCTGCATTGCGCCTTCGACGTCGTTGGCGTTCAGATCTTTCATTTTGGCTTCGGCGATTTCACGAACCTGCTTGGAGGTCACGGTTGCCACGGTCTCGCGACCTGGGTTTTCCGCGCCGCGGGGGCGGTTACGCTTACCGACCGGCTTAAGACCAGCTGCTTTTTTCAGGTAGTAAGACGCGGGTGGCGTCTTTATGTCCATGGTGAAGGACTTGTCCTGATAGTAGGTGATCACGGTCGGGCACGGCGCGCCGGGCTCCATATCTGCGGTCTTCGCGTTAAACGCCTTGCAGAATTCCATGATGTTGATACCGCGCTGACCCAGCGCCGGACCAACTGGCGGCGACGGGTTCGCCTGACCTGCAGGAACCTGCAGTTTCATTGTACCAGCAAGCTTCTTGGCCATTTGGTTTTCCTTTCAACTAAGGTGAAACGCGTCTCACCCGGATTATGTTGCGTGGTCCGGCCCGGGATCGCGACCCCGGCAACCTCCCACGAGAGAATCTCGCCCGAAGACGATAGAGGCGGCGTTTACAGGGGTTCATGGGGGTTGGCAAGTGGCCTGACTTTGAATTCACGGCCATCGATTCGAGTTCCAGGGCGACGAACAAAGCCTTTGGCCGCGCGGGCATGTACCTGACTGTTCTTCAGGTCAATCCCAAGAAAAAACTGTTGGTACCCACCTTGACGTATCCAAAAACACTAAAGGCCTAAATCTTTTGGAAAAACCAGCAAGAACCCGCCCGCCCCTGGCCGACGATCAGCCGGGCCTCGACCCGTGTATCGCATAAATCGCCGCTCCGCGCATTGGCTGTGCTATAATTCGGAAATCCAATCTTGTTTGGAGGTTCGTCATGATTATTCGTTTATTAACTATGCTCGTCGCTGCACTGTCTTTTGCAGCAGCCGTTCCCCAGACAGCGCGGGCCGATGCGGGCGACTTCATCGGTGGTGCTGTTGTAGGTGGGGTCGTCGGATATGCAATCGGCAAGGACCAGCAGAAGAAAAAGTCGCGGTCAACAACCCGGACCTACAGGTCGACCATTCCATCGACCTCGCAAGGGGCACAAACGCAAACGGCGCTCAACTATTTCGGCTATAATGCCGGACGTGTAGATGGCCAGGTCGGGCACGGGACCCGGTCGGCAATCGAACGTTATCAGGTGTCAATGGGCTATCCTGTGAATGGCTATGACTTCCAGCCTTACCAGTATGACTTTCTGATGCAGGCCTATTACTGGGCGACAAGCGGTGGGCAGGCGGCAACCCAGCTTTCGGGTCAACCGCTTTTGATGGCCTATCGGCAACAGGTGCAAACCGGCTCTGCCTTGGCGGCGGCACCTCAGGCCGCGGCGCCAGCCGTCCCGGTTATCACACCTCAGGAAGCCGACGACGTGACGGAGACCACCGAAGCATCAACGGCCAGCCTACCAAGCCTGTTTTCCGGTGGTGCCGGAGGTCCTTCGCTGGCCAACCGGTGCAGCGGGGTCATGCTGCAAACGTCGACCAATGGCGGCTACACGACCCTGTCGAACATGTCCGATCCTGACTTTGCGCTCAGTGAACAGTTCTGCCTTGCCCGCAGCTATGCGATGGCACAGGGTGAAGAACTGATGCAGGACATTCAGGGCCTTACACCCGATCAGGTCGCAGACCAGTGCGCCGCCTTTGGCGACATGTTGGCACCGCAAGTTGACGCGCTCTCTATCAACTCGAAATCAGAGGCTGAAACCCAGGTGCGCAAGCTTGCCTTGGATTCGGGTCTAAGCCCTGCTGATCTTGCCGCAACCAGCAAGGTCTGCCTTGCGATGGGATACCGTCAGGACAACATGGATACCGCAGTTGGGTCTGCGCTGATGCTGGTTGCCATGGGTGAACCCGCATACGGAGAACTGGTCGGGCACCACCTGCGCGAAGGTTTTGGTGTTCAAGCGCGCCGCGACCTTGCGATGCAGTGGTATGATGCAAGCCTTTCGGCGCTGGACGCCGGGTCGCAGGCGGTCTTCCTGCCGTCCCAGACCGACCGCCCGCAGCTTTTGCGTGCAGCCATGGTTCAGTCGCAGTAAGCCCATTTGAAACTGCATAGGCCCGTGCAGGGCTGAAACTGAAAACGCCACGATGCTTTGACATCGCGGCGTTTCGAATTTCTCTGGAAGCGCGCTTAGCTTTGCTTCGTGACCTGCGTAAAATCCAGCTCGACCGGGGTTTCGCGGCCAAAGATCGAGACCGATACTTTCAGCTTCTGCGCCTCGTCGTCCACGCCTTCGACCATGCCGTCGAAATCCTCGAACGGTCCGTCGTTGACCTTGACCTTCTCGCCGATCTCGAAGGTGATCATCAGCTTGGGCGCTTCTTCGCCTTCCTGAACGCGGTTGAGGATCTGGTTCACCTCGGCGTCGCGCATCGGCATCGGGCGACCTTGCGGGCCCAGAAAGCCGGTGACGCGGTTGATCGAGTTGATCAGGTGATAGCCCTGATCCGACATTTCCATATGCACCAGCACGTAACCCGGCATAAAGCGGCGTTCGGTGGTGACTTTCTTGCCCCGGCGCACTTCGATCACCTCTTCGGTGGGCACCAGAACTTCGTCGATATCGTTCTCAAGGCCCTGTTCAGCCACCGACGTGCGGATCTGCTCTGCGATCTTTTTTTCGAAATTCGAAAGAACGCTGACCGAGTACCACCTTTTCGCCATGAACCTGTCGTCCTTGTTTGTCTTCGGGGTATCACTTCTTGCGGACACACCCGTCATTTAAATCCTATCACGTCATCCGGAATAAAAAGCGGCGCGTGACCCGAATCGCCACACGCCCATTCCGAATATGCGTCACCTACTCTGACATCGCGCGAGGTGCAAGGGGCAGTCGCAATTGCCCCCGCCTGAACCGGCTTAGCCGAAAGCGCCCAGAATCAGCTGAAGGCCGCCCCGGATACCCAGATCGACCAAAGCAAAAAACACAGCTGTCAGCGCCGCCATGATGAAGACCATGACCGTGGTCAACAGCACTTCGCGCCGGGTCGGCCAGACGACCTTGGAAACTTCGGCACGGACTTGCTGAATGAACTGGATCGGGTTGGTGGTGGCCATTTGGCGTGTTCTCTCTGCTTGCGGATGGGCCGGACATAGCCGGGCATTGCGGCAATTTCAAGGGCGCTTGAATGAACTCTATGCGTATAGGGCGATTGGTCAGGGTTTGGGTTTGTCGTCCCACTCGTCACTCAGGATGCGGCGCGCGTCTCCATCGGGGTCTTCGTACTGATTGGAACGAACGGTATAGATAAAGGCGACCAGACCAACGCCCCCCAGAAACAGGGAAATCGGGATCAGATAGGCAAGCACTTCCATCAGGGTTACCTCAGCCGCAATGCATTCAGCGATACGGTAATCGACGAGGTCGACATCGCCAAGGCCGCGATCAGCGGTGTCGCCAGGCCGATCACGGCCAGCGGAACGGCAATCACGTTGTAAACGGTTGCGATCTGGAAGTTCTCGCGGATGCGACGAGTGGCCTTGATGGCCGTATCACAGGCATCCGCAATGGGCAGAAGGTCATTGCCCAGAAGAACGATGTCCGAGGCAACCCGCGCCGCATCCAGCGCCGAGGCCGGAGAGATCGACACATGTGCCGCCGCCAAAGCAGCCGTATCGTTCAGGCCATCCCCCACCATCAGAACTTTGCGGCCCTGATCCCTGAGGTCCTGAATGCGCTGTGCCTTGTCCTGCGGCAAAGCCTCGGCGACCCAATCCGTTATTCCCAGCTTCTCGGCCAATGCGCGCACGGCACCTTTCGAATCTCCTGAGATCAACAGCACATGCTTGCCCGACGCGCGCAACGCTTCCACCGCCTCGTCCGCGCCCGGGCGAAGCGCGTCCGAGAAACGGAACGCCAAGGGCGCATCGTCGCCAATTGCAAGCCAGGCAGACGTTTCCGCGCCCTGCTGTGCGCCGAGCCATGCAGCACGGCCCAAACGAACGCGTTGACCGCGGTATTCCCCTTGGGTGCCGTATCCCGGCACTTCGGTTATGTCCCGGACGTTAGCCGGTTTGATCCCGGCCTGTCGCGCGGCCTTTGCCAATGATACAGACAAGGGATGCGCAGAGGCCTCGGCCAGGGCCAGAGCAACCTCGACCTGTGCGCGGGCGTGGTCGCCAAGATTGACCAGTTCCGGCGCACCCGAGGTCAGTGTGCCCGTCTTGTCGAAAACCACGGTGTCGGTCTCGGACAACCGTTCGAGCGCGGTTGCGTGCTTGATCAGCATACCCTTGCGGAACAACCGGCCCGAGGCAGCGGTGGTCACTGCTGGAACAGCCAGACCCAAGGCGCAGGGACAGGTGATGATCAGAACCGCCGCGGCGATGTTCAGAGCGGTGCGCAGATCGCCAGAATAGATGTACCACCCCACAAAGCTGAGCGCCGAAAGGATGTGGACACCGGGCGCATAAAGCTTGGCGGCCTTGTCGGCCAGCGAGGTATAGCGGGACCGCCCCGATTCAGCGATGGCCACCAAATCCGCCATCCGGTGCAGCGACGTATCCTGCCCCACTGCTGTGGCGCGCAGGGTCAGCGGACCCGTCAGGTTGACCTCGCCCGCGCTGACCAACTGGCCGGCTTCGGCAAACACCGGCAGAGTT
>NZ_JBXWSG010000065.1:0-22208 GCF_059613305.1 Ruegeria sp. BHSB056
CATCCGCTTTCGCCTGCAACTGGGCGGGCGGGCTGAACCGGCGCTTGAAACCGAAACCTGCATCGGATGCGGCACATGTTCTGCCGCCTGCCCCGCCGGGGCCATCACGATGCACCGCCCCGCCCCTTTGCACCCGGAGGTGACCCAATGAATATCTGTGGCTGTCTTGTCCACATCGCCCCCGATCACACCGACGCCGCGCGCGCGGCGATGACCGGCACCGATGGCGTCGAGCTTCATGCCGAGGCCGAGGATGGCCGGTTCGTCGTGGTTGTCGAGGATACAGCCGACCGGCTGGCCTCGGAAACCATCATGGATCTGCACCAGATCCCCGGCGTGATCTCGCTATCGCTGACCTATCACCATTTCGAAGATCCCGCGGAGGCTGCTCCGCGTCCTGATGCTCCAAGCCAACCGTCCAGCAGGAGGCCCATGCAATGACCATCTCTGAATCCCGTCGTACATTTCTGAAAGCGTCCGCAGCGGCTGCCACGGCCTCGGCTGCCGGCATTCCAATGGCCGCTGGTTCGGCCAGCGCCCAGGCCGCCGCGCCCGATATCCGCTGGGACAAGGCCGCCTGCCGATTCTGCGGCACGGGCTGTTCGGTTCTGGTGGGCACCAAGGATGGCCGCGTAGTCGCCACGCAGGGCGACCCGGATGCGCCGGTCAACCGGGGTCTGAATTGTATCAAGGGCTATTTCCTGTCCAAGATCATGTATGGCAAGGACCGCTTGACCACGCCGCTTTTGCGCAAAACCAACGGCGAATATGACAAGAATGGCGAGTTTGAGCCGGTCAGCTGGGACGAAGCCTTTGACGTCATGGCTGCCAAGTGGAAAGAGGCGCTGGCCAAGAAAGGCCCGACCAGCGTGGGTATGTTCGGTTCCGGTCAGTGGACCGTCTGGGAAGGTTATGCGGCGGCCAAGATGATGAAGGCCGGGTTCCGGTCGAACAACATCGACCCCAACGCGCGTCACTGCATGGCGTCGGCCGTGGTCGGCTTTATCCGTACCTTCGGCATCGACGAGCCGATGGGCTGCTATGACGACCTTGAGCACGCAGATACGTTTGTTCTGTGGGGATCGAACATGGCCGAGATGCACCCGATCCTGTGGTCGCGTCTGACCGATACGCGCCTGACCAAGCCGGGATGCGAAGTGCATGTTCTGTCGACCTTCGAGCACCGTTCGTTCGAGCTGGCCGACAATGGCATGGTGTTCAACCCGCAGACCGATCTGGCGATCCTGAACTACATTGCCAATTACATCATCCAGAACGGCGCGGTGAACGAAGAGTTCGTCAAGAACCACGTCAACATCACCAAGACCGCCACCGATATCGGTTATGGCCTGCGCGACAATCATCCGCTGCAACAAGAGGCCGCGAACCCCAATGTCGGCAAGATGGAGCCGATCAGCTTTGAGGAATATGCCGAGGCGGTATCGGCATACACGCTGGAATACACCTCGGAGCTGTCCGGCGTTCCGGCGGACAAGCTGGAGCGTCTGGCCCAGCAATATGCCGACCCGAACCGCAAGGTCATGAGCCTGTGGACCATGGGGTTCAACCAGCATACCCGCGGGTCGTGGGTGAATTCGCTGATGTATAACGTGCACTTGCTGGTGGGCAAGATTTCCGAGCCCGGAAACTCGCCCTTCTCGCTGACCGGTCAGCCGTCGGCCTGCGGAACCGCGCGTGAGGTCGGCACTTTTGCCCACCGTCTGCCTGCCGACATGGTTGTCATGAATGACGAGCACCGCAAGATTTGCGAAACCGCCTGGAATGTGCCAGCGGGTACCATTCCGGCCAAGCCCGGCTTTCACGCCGTGCTGCAACACCGCAAGCTGAAGGATGGTGATCTGAACGCCTATTGGGTGCAGTGCAACAACAACATGCAGGCCGCACCGAATATCAACGAAGAAGGCTATCCCGGGTATCGCAACCCCGAAAACTTCATCACCGTTTCAGACCCCTACCCGACCGTCACGGCCGTGTCCGCCGACCTGATCCTGCCCACCGCCATGTGGGTCGAGAAGGAAGGCGCCTATGGTAACGCCGAGCGCCGCACCCAGTTCTGGCGGCAGCAGGTCAAGGCACCGGGCGAGGCCAAGTCGGACGTGTGGCAGGTGATGGAATTCTCGAAACGTTTCACCGTTGAAGAGGTCTGGAGCGAAGAGTTGCTGGCCACCATGCCGGAACATCGCGGCAAGACCATGTACGAGGTTCTGTTTGCCAATGGCAGCGTCGACAAATTCCCGCTGTCGGAAACGGCCGAGGGCTTTGACAACGACGAATCCGAGCATTTCGGGTTCTACGTTCAGAAGGGTCTGTTCGAGGAATATGCCAATTTCGGACGCGGCCACGCGCACGATCTGGCACCGTTTGAAACCTATCACCAAGCCCGTGGCCTGCGCTGGCCGGTCGTGGATGGCAAGGAAACGCTGTATCGTTTCCGCGAAGGCTATGACCCTTATGTGCCCGAAGGCGCGGGCGTGAAGTTCTATGGCAAGAAGGATGGCAAGGCGAGCATCATCTTTGCGCCTTACGAGCCTGCGGCCGAGGAACCGGATGCGGAATATGATCTGTGGCTGTGCACCGGTCGTGTGCTGGAACACTGGCATTCGGGGTCGATGACGCGCCGTGTGCCAGAGCTGCACCGCGCCTACCCGGCGGCTGTGGTTTACATGCATCCGCAGGACGCCAAGGATCGGGACCTGCGCCGGGGTCAGGAGATTGTTCTGTCTACCCGTCGGGGCGAGGTCACCAGCCGGGTCGAGACCCGTGGGCGCAACAAGGTGCCGCGCGGTCTGGTGTTCATGCCGTGGTTCGATGAAGGCCAGCTGACCAACAAGCTGACGCTGGACGCGACCTGCCCGCTGTCGAAAGAGACTGACTTCAAGAAATGCGCCTGCAAAGTCGAGCGCGCATAGGCAACAAGGATCGTACGGGTAAATCCTCATGTCTTTTGCCGACAAACCCCTTTCGCCGCAGCGGCGCCGGTTCCTGCAGGATTCGGCGCGGGCGGCGGGCGGCTGCGTGGTCGCCGGGACGGTGCTGGCCTATCTGGCCCGCGACGCCCGCGCCCTGCCGGCCGAGGCTTTGCGCCCGCCCGGCGCGCTGCCGGAAAAGGAGTTTCTGTCGGCCTGCATCCGCTGCGGATTATGCGTGCGGGATTGCCCATATGATACTTTGAAACTGGCCGAGTTGGGCTCGGACGCGGTGGCGACGGGAACACCCTTTTTCACCGCGCGGGATATTCCCTGTGAGATGTGCGACGACATTCCATGTGTCGCCGCATGTCCGACCGGGGCACTGGATCCCGCGTTGGACAATATCGACGACGCGAAGATGGGGGTCGCGGTTCTGGTCGATCAGGAGAACTGCCTGAACTTCCTCGGGTTGCGCTGCGATGTCTGTTACCGCGTCTGCCCCGTCATCGACGAGGCGATCACGCTGGACACCACGCACAACACGCGGTCGGGTCATCACGCGATGTTCATCCCGACCGTCCACGCCGACCGCTGCACCGGCTGCGGCATGTGCGAGAAAAGCTGCGTTCTGCCCGAGGCCGCCATCAAGGTGCTGCCTGCCCGGCTGGCGCGGGGCAGTTCGGCAGAGCATTACCGCAAGGGTTGGGAAGAAAAGGCCGCGAAAGGCGCGCCGGTGGTCGAGGGGATCATCGACCTGCCGGACCGTTTGCCCGGACCGGGCACTGACAATCTGGCCACGCCCGGCGGCTTTGCGCCGGGATATGATCTGCCGGGGGTGGGACAATGAGCGCCCGCACAGATATGCCCACAGGTCACGAGGCCATCGCCAGCAAGGGCTGGATCGGCGCGCATCGCTATCTGCTGTTGCGCCGTGCAAGCCAGCTGTTCTTTCTGGTTCTGTTTTTGCTGGGCCCATGGTTCGGCATCTGGATCGTTCAGGGCACGCTGGCCGGGTCGCTGACGCTGGGCGTGCTGCCTTTGACCGATCCGTTCATCCTGTTGCAGAGCATGGTTGCGGGCCACTGGCCCGAAATGACCGCGCTGATCGGTGGGCTGATCGTTCTGGTGGTCTATGCCCTGATTGGTGGCCGTGTCTATTGTTCCTGGGTCTGCCCCATAAACCCGGTGACGGACGCGGCCAACTGGGTGCACCGCAAGCTAGACCTGCCGAAAGGCTGGCAGCCCAAGCGCGGCACGCACCTGTGGATTCTGGCAACGGTCCTGCTTGTTTCGGGTCTGAGCGGCATGATCGCGTGGGAGTTGATCAACCCGATCACCATGCTGCATCGCGGGCTGGTCTTTGGAATGGGCTTTGTCTGGGCCCTGATCGCCGCCATCTTTGTCTTTGACGTTTTTGTCTCGCGCCACGGATGGTGCGGACACCTATGCCCGGTGGGCGCGTTCTATGGCCTTATCGGAGCAAAAAGCCTGCTGCGGATCAGCGCCACAAACCGCGCCGCCTGCGATGACTGCATGGATTGTTACGCGGTCTGCCCGGAAAATCAGGTGATCTCGCCCGCGCTGAAGGGCAAACCGGGAAGTACCCCGCTGATCCTGTCACCCGACTGCACGAATTGTGGCCGCTGCATCGATGTCTGCGCGGTCGACGTTTTTACCTTTACTCACCGGTTCGACGACCACGTCGTCCAACCTTCCGATCCAGTTGCCGCGCCTGAGCCGCGCGCCGCCAGACCTATCTAGGGGAGTGCCAAGATGAAAAAATCAATCGTTACAGGCGGAATTGCCCTTCTACCCGTATTATTGCTGAGCGGATGGGCCCTCGCGCAATCTGCTCAGGTTGAAACCCTGCGCGGTGCGGACGTGGATGAGCCGGTGCCGCTGGACCAGATCCACCGCAATGTCGAAGGGCGCCAGCAGCGCAATTACCGTCAGCAGCCGCCAGTGATCCCGCATTCGGTCGAACAGTACCAGATCGACATCCGTACCAACCAGTGCCTGTCCTGCCATGACTGGACCAAAGCCGGTGACCGCAACGCGCCGACGCTGTCGATGACTCATTACCTGGACCGTGAAGGCCGCGAACTGGATCGGATCGCCGGAACCCGGTATTTCTGCAACCAGTGCCACGTACCGCAGGCCGACGCCCCGCCGCTGGTCGACAACGTGTTCCAGCCCTCCGCCGGCAATTGATCCAACGCAAGACTGAAAGGAGCACCGATATGGCCGACTCTCCTGAAAACCGCGGCTTGCTTGGTCGCCTCTGGAATGCGATCTGGACGCCGACGGTGCTGTTCAGTTCAGGCTTTCTTGTCCTGGCCGGATTTCTGGCCGGTATCCTGTTCTGGGGTGGATTTCACTGGACCCTTGAGCTGACGAATACCGAAGAATTCTGTACCTCGTGCCACACAATGGAAACCAACCTGGGCGAGTATCGCGAAACGGTCCATTACAACAACCATTCCGGCGTTCGCGCGATCTGTTCCGACTGCCACGTGCCGGATGAATGGAGCCACAAGATCAAAGCCAAGATCATGGCCGTCAAAGACGTCTATCATGAGTTGGCTGGAACCATCAGCACACCCGAGCAGTACGAGGCGCATCGCCTGAGCATGGCTTCGGCCGTTTGGAAGAAGATGAAGGAATCGGACAGCCGTGAATGCCGCAACTGTCACAACTTTGACTACATGGACTTTACCATTCAGGAAACCCGCGCCGCGTCGGAACACCAGCGCGCCATCGACACCGGCATGACATGCATCGACTGCCATCAGGGCATCGCGCATAATCTGCCCGCGAACTATCTGGAACAGTACCAGAAAATAAGCGAGGCCGTGGAGGGCGAGGTTCTTCAGGAACATGCATCCGCCTCGGGCAGCGACATCCGCGCGTTTCTGAACAACAGTTCGAATTAGAGTGGGGGCAGACATGTTAGACTTACTTGGAACAATCGGCGCCAATGTCCTGGGCCTGCCCGGCATACTTGGGCTGGCGCTTGGAATGATGACCCGCAAGCTATGGCTGGGTGCGGTACTGGGGGCCGTTGTCGGCATTCTGGAAACGCTGGTTTTCGCGGGCTTTCAGTTTGCCCATGTGGAAGCGCTGGAACTTGGTATCTCGGTTCTGGTCGGGCTTTGCGCGGGCAGCCTTGGCACTGCCATCCGCCTGAAAGGCGCAACCGTCTGAAGAAGAAACCGGTTCTGCCCGTTTGGTGGAGCCGGTATCCTGCCGGGTCACGTTTCCCGCGCCAAAGCAGATGCTTGTGCCGCGCGCGACGCGTCTATTGACGCGAGGGAACCGCTTAAGGCGCGCGGCAGTGTCAAAAATCGGCAGGGTCTGATTTTCGCATTTCCACAACTTCGATGAAAGCGCACCAGGCCCTAGAGCCTAGGGAGAAACACCCATTCCCATTCCGTGCGGCAAGGCAGCAGGCCCGGCCCAGATTTGCGCGTGAAAAATCAATATGAAACCGAAAGCCAATGATTTGACAAGAAAAATTTAAAGTGGAGTGGAAATTCGAAACGACATCTGTCACAGCAGATAACAAGTTAATAATGGTATCCCTGCGTCATGTGGATAGAACGTAAATTCCTCTCTATTTTTGCTTATACAAATACAATATGTTTTGAGGGGAATAAGGGGGGAAGGAAAATGGGCGGGGGCGCAGAACGATGACGGGGGTCCTTGAGGCATCGCCGCGTATCTCAAAAGTTCTTGAACTGGCTGATCTGGAAAACCATGCCACCCTGTTTCGGCAGGAAGGTGTGGATGATGATATTCTGGACGAGCTGACAGATCCCGAACTGCGTGATTTGGGGTTGACGGTTGGCGAACGGAAACGGTTTCGCAAGGCGCAGGCCCGTCTGAAATCTGAGGAAGCATCGACCCGGCAGGAGCTTAGGTCCGAAGCCGAACGGCGGCAGCTTACGCTGGTTTTCTGCGATCTCGTGGGGTCGACGCAACTGGCCCAGCGGTATGACCCGGAAGACCTGATGCAGATCATGAATCTGTATCTGGATACGGCGATCGGCACCCTGAAACAGCATGGCTGTCATCTGGCCTACAGGCAGGGCGACGGGATCATGGTCTATTTCGGATATCCCAAAGCCATGGAGGACGATGCCGAACGCGCCGTTCGCGCCGTGCTGGAGACCATCGAAGCCGTACAAAACCTTGAAAACAGGTTTGGCGAAAAACTGGATCTGCGCGCGGGAATTGCCACCGGTATGGTTGTTGTAGGGGTGGTTTCGTCGACAAGTCTTGGGTCGCAGGACTTTCTGGTCGGTGAAACCGCGAACCTTGCATCCCGCCTGCAAGGTCTGGCCGAGCCGGGTGAGGTGATCGTTTCCGCAGAGACGTGGCGATTGACACAAGGCGCATTCGAATTCGAGCCCCGTGGCAGCCAGAACCTGAAAGGGTTTGACAATCAGCGCACCGTCTATCGCGCCATTTCCGAAAGCGTCGCGACCAGCCGGTTCGATGCGCGTGTCGGACAGTCAGCCGTTGATCTTGTCGCCCGGGGCGACGATCTTTCGGTCCTGACCCAGCTTTGGAAAGATGCACAGGCGGGCTCCGGCAGGTTCGCGTTTATCGGCGGCGCCGCAGGCATTGGCAAGTCGCGGCTGATCAAATCGCTGTCCGAAACAATTGGCGTCAAACCCTTTACGTTGCAGTGCATTCCGCATCTGGCCAGCCTTCCGCTTCACCCGATCGTGGGTGAGTTGAGGCGGGTTTCAGGCGACAAATCCGATGACAGCATCAGGGCCGCGATTTCCGATTTTGTTCAGGCCGCCTCTCGTCTGAGCGACGCGGATTTGCCTGTTCTTCTGGATATGGCCGGGGTCGAAACGGGCGCAGAGCCGGATCCAGACCCCCTGAAGAAGGCCCGCAAATCGCTGGACGTGTTGTTGCGCAGCCTTGGCAGCCTGTGTGACAGGCGCGGCACCTTGCTGCTGGTGGTGGAAGACGTGCACTGGGCTGACGCAACCACGCTGGACGTGCTGGAGGCGCTGGCATCAGGTCTGGACGGGTTCCCGATACTGGTGGTCTTGTCGCATCGCCCTGAATACGAGCCGCCAGAGCATTACGAGGGCCGCGCGGCGCGCATCGATCTGACACCTCTGGCCAGCAGTGAAGCCTCGGAACTGGTCCGACGCGTGGCCGAGCCATACAGTTTGCCGGTCATCCTGATCAGGCAGATTGTCGAGAAGGCCGATGGCGTGCCGCTTTACATCGAAGAGATGACAAAGGCGGTTCTGGACCAGCTGCCGCAAGATGCGCCGATCAACGCCGAGGTTCTGGATGCCCTGAGTATACCCGCAACCCTTCAGGATTCGTTGATGTCGCGTCTTGACCGGATGGAAAACGCCAAGCCTATCGCGCAGCTTGGGTCTGTTATCGGGCGCAGTTTCACCTCGGCGATGGTCCAGGCGGTGGCGCAGGAAGACATGGATGTGGAAAGCGCGCTGATGCAGCTGATGGCGGCTGGCGTTGTGCTGATCACGGGCGAAGCCGGAACGGCCACCTACACGTTCAACCACGCGCTGGTTCAGGATACGGCCTATAACTCGCTGCTGCGCGAAGACCGGCAAAAGGTTCATCTTAAAATCGCACGGGCCTTGCTGGCCGGACATAACGCATTCGGAAACCCCGCTCCCGATACCGTGGCGCATCACTGCGACCACGGCGGGTTGAAGGATGAGGCGGTGTCCAACTGGTTTACGGCAGGCGAACAAGCCCTGACGCGATTGGCGAACCTGCCTGCGATCTCGGCGTTTCGCGCGGCACTGCGCAATATCGGAACGATGCCCGCCAATGCCGAGCGTGACGGGTTCGAGCTTCGGGTGCAGATGAATATCCTTCCGGCTTACATGGCGATCTATGGATGGTCCTCCGATCAGGTCGGAGAGACAGCCGCCCGCGCGATGGAGCTTGCCCATGCATTGGGCGATGGCGAAACCCTTTTCGCGGCCACCTTCTGCCGCTGGACCAATTTCTTTGTGGCAGGCCAGATGAACCGGGCAATGGAGATGGGGCAGGCTCTGGACGCGATGGCCGGTATGAGTGGCGATCCTGTCGCCAATGTGCTGGCAGCCCGCGCGCTGAGTTTCACGCATTACTTCCGCGGGGAGTTCGCGGATTGCGAGCAGCAGCTTGACCGTGCCTTTGCGCTGATCACGCCTGAGCTGGACATGGCCATGATGCCGATGACCCAGTCCTCGACTACGGCGTCGTTGCTGGCCATTCAGGGGTGCCTTCTGTGGCAGCAGGGCAAGTTTGATGAGGCGGAGGCCGCACGTCTGAAAGCCATCGACGTCAGCCGGGCACTGAACCACGCACCCAATCTTGTCTATGTCATGGGCGCGTGCAGCATGTTCCTGCCCTACGCGGGCGAATGGGACCGGCTGGACGTCACTATGAAAGAAGCGCGCAAGATCGCCGATGAGGAAGGGTTCCTGTATCTTCACGCCATGCAGGATATCTACATGGGTCTTGCGCAGGCGGGAAAAGGTGACATCGAGGGCGTCCCGGCCCATATCGAGGCCTGCATGAACCTGATCTCAAAGTCTGGTGGAAACTTTACTTTTCCGCAGAATCAGATTGTTCTGTCTGAGTTGATGATCGATCACGGGGATATTGATCAGGCCCTGGACCGGCTTGAAACCGTGTGTACCCCCGGTTGGGAACGAGGAGAAACGCTGAACAAACCGGAATATCACCGCGTGCGGGCCAAAGCCTTTGCTGCCAAGGGTGATCGGGATAGCGCGATTGCCGAGGGTGAACTGGCATTGGCGCTTGCCCGCGAATGTGGTGCCGTTGTTCAGGAACAACGCGCCGAGGCACTTCTGGACAGTTTGACGAAAGCCGAATGAACGAGACGGACTGCCCGGCCAAACAGGGCAGCATCACCAAGAGGGATTTACAATGACCGACGCATTGGATTGGAACACCGAACAGTGGAATGCCGTTAACAAGGCCGTCCATGATGAAGCGCTGCGTGCGCGGGTGGCTGCGAGTTTTCTGCCGCTTTATGGGCCGCTGCCGGCGGACACGCAATCTATTCCCCTGAACAAGCTGGGTCTGGTCGACAACGCATCAGGCGCGGCCAAGCGTCTGGAAGTGAATGATTATGACACCCTGCGGCTGACGACGGTTTCCGTCAACGTCTACCTGAAAGGCGCGCAGGTGGCTGATCCGGAACTGGCCGCGGCCATGATCATGTTCCGCCGGGCCGCCGCCGTCGTGGCCAAGGTCGAGGATGACATCGTTTTCAACGGCCAGCCAGGCAGCAGCGAAGCGCCCAAACATGCCGGTGGCGCACCTGCGGATCTACCGCCGATCTATACCGTCAGCGGTGGCGGCAAATACCCGGGGCTGCTGGAGGCTGGCGAAGGTCAATCCATATCGATCAACGGGAAGAAAAAACCCTGTTCCGGCCCCGAGGTTTTCGAGGCCGTGGTCGCGGGCATCAACAAGCTGGAAGCGCATGGATACCTTGGGCCTTTTGCCTGCGTGATGGGCAATGGGCTGTTTCAGGCCGTGACCACGCCGATCGAAAACTCGATGGTGCTGCCGCGTGACAGTATTCTTCCGTTCCTTGACGGCCCGCTGCTGCGATCGGGCACCCTGCCCGCAAACAAGGCAGCACTTGTATCGCTGCAAGGTGCGCCGGTCGAGATTGTCGTGCCTTCGGATATCGCGGTGAAGTATCTGCAAACCTCGTCTGACGGTGAGCACATCTTCCGCGTGCAGCAGAAGTTCCACCTGAGGATCAAGGAAGCACAGGCGATCTGCACCATTACGTGCTGACCGGAGATCTGGTCATGGGGGAGTTTACAGACCGGGGCGTGACATTGCGTTGGTCGGAGCTGATCAACGAAAATGGGCTTAATCGGGTGCTGATCGAAGCCGGACCCGCTGTGTCTTCGCATGACGTGGTCCGCGTGATCTGTTCCGAAGATGGCGGCCCCGAACGCGCCATTCGCGGCTGGCCCTTGCAATGCGACCCGATGACGGGGTTTCAGCAGTTTGCAGCCATGCTGCCATCTGTGACCCAGGAAAAGACATTGACCTGGCGACCGGTGCTGACGACCGGTGGTCGCGAATATGATCCCGGCCCCGGAAAGGCCCCCGAGCCTGCGCCGCCAAGCCCGGCAAAGCCTGTCACGCAAATGCCCGCGCTTGAACACGTTGGCAGGTTTGTGGTGCCGTTCACCGACGAGTTCTATCCGTCGGGGGAAACACCGGACGGCATCTGGCTGCATTTCGGGATCAAAGAGGGCGGAACGGTTGAAGGGCCTCATCTGAAGGGGACGATCGATCCGCTGGGGGGCGACTGGATGCGCGTGCGATCCGACGGAGTTGGGCTTTTGCACGCCCGAGCGCTTATTCAACCCGTTGAAGGGGGTGCGCCGATCCTGTTTGAAGATACCGGCGTGTGTGACTTTGGCCCGGATGGGTTTGCCGGGCTGGCGAAGGGCACTCTGCCCGCCTCAGCCCCGGTCCGGCTTGCGCCGCGATACCTGACGTCAAACCCGAATTATGCCTGGATGAACAGGTTGCAGGGGTTCGGCATCGGCGAAGCCAGCCTGTCCGATATCACCCTGCGCTTTGACGTCTATGCCGCGAAAGGAACATCCGATGGCTGAAAAGGTTGTCATATTGGGCGGTGGCGTGGCCGGAATGAGCGCCGCGCATGAGCTGATCGAGCGCGGGTACGAGGTCGAGATTCACGAGCGCCAGCTGATCCCCGGCGGTAAGGCACGCAGCATCCCCGTGATGAAGGGCGAAGGCGATCACGGGTCCAAGGCGAAACACATCAAGGCGCTTGAACAATGGGCCGAGATGGACGGTGCCAGTTATCCCCCAGGCGTGAAACGCCCCTGGTTGCCCGGCGAGCACGGGTTCCGGTTCTTTCCGAATTTCTACCGCCACATCACCGATACGATGGCGCGCACGCCCTATTACGGCAAAGGCACCTGTTATGATAATCTGGTGTCCACCACTCAGGTTCTGGTCAGCCAGTTTGACGACCCAGGCATCATCGTTCCCGAACGGTTCCCCCGCACGCTGAAAGACGTGGCCGACGCGCTCAAGACGGTTGCATTCACGCTCTCGCCCCGGGACCAGATCGCCTATGAGGATGTCGAACATTTCATCGCCTGCATGTGGCGCATCGCGACATCCTGCAAGGAGCGCCGGTTCGATGAATATGAGCGCATCGGGTGGTGGGATTTCATCGGTGCCGAACAACGCTCGGAAGCGTATCAGAAGTTTCTGGCCATTGGCCTGACCCGTTCGCTGGTGGCCGCGAAGGCGACAACTGCCAGTACAAAGACCGTGGGCGACATTGCGGTTCAGCTTCAGCTGGGTATCGCGACGCCCGAGCCGCATGGCAACCGGCTGTTGAACGGCCCCACCAACCTTGTCTGGATACAGCCATGGCTGGATTACCTCAAAAGCAAGGGGGTCGTGTACAACTTCAACTCAAAGGTCACGGGCATCGACTGCCAGGGTGGCCGCATCGTCAGCGCGACGATTGAACAGGATGGCGAAGAAAAGCAGGTCACCGGGGATTGGTTCATCAGTGCGATGCCGATCGAACGGATCGCGCCGTTGATCACCCCTGCGATGACGGCACTTGACCCGTCTCTGGCCAAGCTGCCGCTGCTGGCCGAAGACGTGCAATGGATGAACGGAATTCAGTTCTATCTGACAAAGGATGTTGAACTGACGCACGGCCATGTCATTTTCATTGACAGCCCATGGGCCCTGACAGCGGTTTCACAAAAACAGTTCTGGTCGGCCATCAACTTTGAAAACTGGGCAGAAGGCAAGACCAAGGGTTTGCTTTCAATAGATATCTCGGAATGGGACAAGCCGGGGCTGAACGGAAAAACCGCGCGTGATTGCAGCCGTGAGGAGATTGCGCACGAGGTTTGGGAACAACTCAAGCGGAGCGTCAACGTGGATGGCCAGACCGTCCTGCGCGACGAGGACATGCATTACTGGTTCCTTGATCCGGATATTGTGCAGGATCCCAACGACCCCAAGCGCCAAACCAATGTGGAGCCGCTTTTGGTCAATCGCATCAACAGCTGGCGGTTGCGCCCTGAGGCGGCCACGTTGATCCCGAACTTCATGCTGGCATCAGATTATGTGCGCACCTACACCGATCTTGCCACCATGGAAGGGGCGAACGAAGCGGCGCGCCGGGCGGTCAATGCCATCCTGCAACGCGGCGGATCAAAAGCTGAGCCCTGCCAGATCTGGGACCTGCACGAGCCGGATATCCTGAAACCGCTGCGCGCCTATGATTTTGCCCGCTATCAGGCCGGCCTGCCCTGGGACAACCGGTTTGCGGTTGCAGTCGAAGCCGCGCTGAGGATGGGACAGGATTCCGTGGGTGTTGAGCGTGGCGGTGAAGGGCCGCTTGCCGTCATTGGGGAACCAGCGGCTGAGTATTCAAAACCCGGCGGGATTACCGAAGACCCTGCGATTGCGGACGCGTTGCGCATGATCTGCCCTCCGAAAGAGCTGTTTGACCTGATGGCGGCCTACGAGCCGACCGCTGATCTTCCGATCCCGGGAGAGGAGATTGCAGAGGATGTTGCCTTTGATCTGGGACGGGACAGCGGCCAGACGGGGGTGTTGTCCAAAGCCTTGCCGCTGACGGATTCACCTTCTTCCGCAACCGGACCCAACCTTGCCGAAACGGGCAGGAACGAGACCAAAACCCGTGTGATCATCACCCAGAAGGGATGACCCTGTGGCCACTGGCACAGCACATCTGGATCCTGCGGCACAGCAGGATTTTCTGAAAACGCTGACCTCATACGGGGATCGCGCCCGAGAGACGCTTTTGCAGCTGTTGCCGACGGGCGAGCCGCAGGCCTATTTGTACGGGCCGATGCGGGATTACATCGAAACCTCGGGCAAGGGGTTGCGGCCCGCGCTGTTGCTGGCCACCTGCGAGGCTTTCGGCGGTGACAGCGAAAACGCACGGGTGTCTGCCGCCGTTCTTGAACTGCTGCACAACGCATTTCTGATCCATGACGATATCGAGGATCAAAGCGATTTCAGGCGCGGGCGCGAATGTATGCACAAGCGGCTTGGGGTTCCTCTGGCGATCAATACCGGCGACGGGATGCAATCGCTGGCCCTGCGCCTGTTGCGCCAGAACCTTGGGCCGCTGGGCCCTGACACGGGTATACGCGTGGTGGACGAGTTCGATCATCTGTTGCAGCAGTCCATTGAAGGTCAGGCGCTGGAGCTTGGCTGGATACGGGACAACCGGCTGAACGTGGATGCATCGGATTATCTGACGATGTGTCTGAAGAAGACCTGCTGGTACAGTTTCATTCACCCCATGCGCATCGGGGCGCTGATTGCCCGGCCACATGATGTGGCGTCAGGCGCGCTTAATCTGGACGATTTCAACGCGTTTGGGTTTTTTCTGGGGGCCGCGTTTCAGATACAGGATGATGTTCTGAACCTCGTGGGCTCGCAGGACAAATATGGCAAAGAGATCGGCGGGGACATTTACGAAGGCAAACGCACGCTGATGCTGGGGCGGCTTAGCTTGCAGGCGGATGAGCCCGAAAAAGCGCGCCTGTCGGAGATGCTGTCAAACCCGCGTGACAACCGCTCGACGCAGGATGTCAGCTGGGTTCTGGATCGCATGGATCACTATGGCTGCATCCGATACGCTCAGGACGCGGCCAATGACTTGCTGGCCTCGGCCCGTCAGGAGTTTGCGCAGGTTTTTGCAGCCACAGAAGAAGTGCCGCGCGCGTTTCTGGGCCATTTCATGGACTATCTCGTAACCCGTCAGGTTTGAGCGCCCGCCACCTCATACATCACGACGATCGAGGTTTGCACTGTGCCCGTGCAGGCAATCCGACCGTGATATTCGCCGGGATCGGCGAGGTCCGGCACGGTTACAATGACGGCAACATCTGTTGACTCACCGGGGTTTAGCTGGATTTGCGGGGGGACAACATTGACCCGGTTTGCCGGAAGAGTGTCGCCGTTCCGGTTGATCAGGTCGCCCGGTTCGAACTGTAGTGCGACAGGCCCGCCACCACTTGGCGCATCAAAGGACAGCAATATGGTTGCGGTGCCGCCGGGGTGGCAGGTTTTGCGGCACGCAAATGGCCCTTCAAGCGGCTGTTGCGCGCCCCGTTCAGCCCCAAGCACGCGGCGGGCAATGTCCGAGATCGGTTGCGCATCCGGCTGCGGCGCGATCGGGCTGACCGGAAGTGGCGTGCTAACGTATGGTTTTCGTTCGAAATAAGGCATGCCTAACTGTGCACCTGTGGCGCGGATCAGTAAATGGGAAATTTGCCGGATCCGCGCGACAAACACACCGCGTTATTATTTGCCTTTCCAGACCGGATCACGTTTTTCGGCAAATGCACGCGCGCCTTCAAGCTGGTCCTCGCTGGAATAGAGGACATCCACGCTGCGCAGTTGCCGTTTGGTGATGCGGTTCATGGCGTCCTGAAACTTGGCGTCTTCGGCATCGCGCACGATCTCCTTGATGGCCGCATAGACCAGAGGCGGCCCTGACGCCAGCAGTCGGGCGAGGTCCCACGCGCGGTCCATCAGCTGATCAGCGGCGACGATCTCGTTCACCAGACCCCAGCGGTTGGCTTCTTCGGCATCAAACCAGCGGCCTGTTAGCAGCAGCTCCATCGCGATGTGATAGGGGATGCGCTTGGGCAGTTTGACACTGGCGGCATCCGCAACGGTGCCCGAGCGGATTTCCGGCAAGGCAAAAGTGGCGTGGTCAGCTGCAAGGATCATATCTGCTGACAAGGCCAGCTCTAGCCCGCCGCCGCAGGCGATACCGTTGACGGCCGCAATCACGGGCTTGTTCAGGTCGCGCAGCTCTTGCAGGCCTCC
Source organism: Ruegeria sp. BHSB056 (assembly GCF_059613305.1). Taxonomy (NCBI): domain Bacteria; kingdom Pseudomonadati; phylum Pseudomonadota; class Alphaproteobacteria; order Rhodobacterales; family Roseobacteraceae; genus Ruegeria; species Ruegeria sp. BHSB056. The sequence goes on from NZ_JBXWSG010000065.1 coordinate 15,855, forward strand.
GAACCCGCCGACGCCGTAATCTCCGTCCACCGCGTCGCCGTCGGCGGCAGCTTTCAGATCCCAGCCGGGGCAAAAGAATTTTTCGCCAGCGCCGGTCAGGATGGCCACGCGCAGGTCCGGGTCGTCGCGGAATTCAGCAAAGACCTCGCCCATTCTGCGGCTGGTGATCAGATCGATCGCGTTTGCCTTGGGGCGGTCCAGCGTAACCTCAAGGATCGAACCATCGCGGCGGGTTTTGATCGGGTCCATGTCTCAGGCCTTTCTTATCAGGGCGTCCACGGCAACGGCCTTGTCCGGCGTGCACAGGAGCGGGTTAATCTCGACCTCGCCAAGCGTGTCGGCATTTTGCATGACATAGGTCTGAACGGCCTCGACCGCGGCAACAATCGCATCCATATCAGCCGCCGGTTGGCCGCGATAGCCCGCCAGCAGAGGGGCTATCTTCAATTGACCGAGGGCGGAGCGGATGTCTTCGGGCGAGCTGGGCACCAGCAAGGATACCGTGTCGCGCCGCAGTTCGGTCAGCACGCCCCCTGCCCCAAGGGTCAGAACAAACCCATGCGCAGGGTCACGCACCACGCCAATCAGAAGCTCGGCAACGGGTCCGGTGACCATCTCCTCGATCAGGATGTCTTCGGTGCCGATATCTGCCGCGACAGCCGCGACGTCCTGGGCCCGGATGCCCAGCCGAACGGCGCTGTGTTCGGATTTATGCGCAAGCCCGACACCTTTGACGGCAAAGGGGCCTTCCATCTGGTCCGCTGCGGCACGGGCAGCTTCCGCGCCCCGCACCGTCCGGTTTTGCGGGATGCGCAGGCCGCATTCCGCCAGCGCCGCCTTCGAGGCGCCTTCGGTCAGGGTTTGGGTTGGTTCCATTGTACCCGGTTGCAATACGGGCGCAGCGGATGGGGCCTTGAACTGCCCTGCGGCGCGGGTCGCAGACAGCGCCTCGCGCAGGCCCATGAAGGGGACAACACCCCCGGCCATCAGCTGTTGTGCGATGTCTTCCGGCAAAAGTTCCGGCAAGGTGGCGACAATCGCAAACCGGGCGCCGGTTTCTGCCCGTACGTTCAGCGCTGCCTGCGTTGCGCAGGCCCAATCGGTAGAGTCGGTGGTCGGGTAGTCGACGATCGAGAATGTCATGTCGATATCGTCACCCGTCATGCCCGACCAGGCTCGCGTCATCGCCAGCTCGTCACGCCAGATATAGGTGTGATAATCCAGCGGGTTGTTCAGTGCGACCATGGGCCCGAGCGCGCCGCGCAGGCGGGTCAGCTTTTCACCGCTCAGTCGTGTAAATTGCAGCCCCGTGCCGACAGCCATATCGGCAATAAGGCTCGCCTCGCCCCCCGAACAGCTGATCGAGGCGATGTTGCCCCCCGGCAGCGGTCCGTAGCAGTGCAGCAGTTTGAGTGTTTCAAGGAAGTCAGGCAGTGCCGAAACGCGCGGAATGCCAAGCCGGTCAAGCAACGCCTGCGCCCCGGCATCGCTACCCGCCAGCGACGCGGTATGGGAAACTGTTGCCGCTTGCGCCTGTTCCGATGCGCCGACCTTGAGGGCAACCAGCGGGACGCCTTTTGCGTGGGCCTTGGCGGCCAGCGCTTCCCACTCGCGGATGTTCTTGAAGCCTTCGACATGCAGGCCCACTGCGGTCACGCGCGGGTCATCGATCAGAGCCGAGGCGATCTGCGCCTGACTGGTCTGAGCCATGTTCCCGCAGGTCACCATATAGGCAATCGGCAGCCCGCGCTTCTGCATGGTCAGGTTGATCGAGATGTTCGAGCTTTGCGTCAGGATCGCCACGCCCTTGTCGACGGGCACAACCCCGTGCTGATCCGGCCACAACAATGCCCCGTCCAGCGCGTTGATGAAGCCATAGCAGTTCGGGCCCAGAATGGGCATGTCACCGGCCGCGGCGATCAGTTGATCCTGCAAATCCCCACCGGTGTCGTCCTCGGCCACGGCCTCGGAAAAGCCCGAGGCGAAGCAGACAGCGCCACCCGCACCCATGCTGGACAGGACTTGAACCGCTTCAATCGTGGCGTGGCGGTTGATGCCGATGAAAACCGCGTCAGGTGCATTGGGCAGGTCTTCGATATGGCCATAAACCTTGTGGCCCGCAATGTCCGAAGCTTTAGGGTGGACCGGCCAGATCTGACCGGCATATCCCATGCGTTCGGATTGCAGGATAACCTGTTGGCACCATGCACCGCCGCCAATGACAGCGATGCTTTTCGGGCGCAGCAGCCGGGTCAGGTCTTTGGTCATGGTCAGGCGCCCAGCGGACGCAGAAGATCGCGGCTGATGATGTGGCGCTGAATCTCGCTGGTGCCGTCCCAGATCCGTTCGACCCGGGCGTCGCGCCAAAACCGTTCGATCGGGAAATCATCCATCAGGCCCATGCCGCCGAAGATTTGCAGCGTCGTGTCGGTGACCCGCGCCAATGCCTCGGAGGCATAGAGCTTGGCCGAGGCGATCTCGCGGTTTGCGGGCAGGTTCTGATCCAGACGCCAAGCGGCGGCAAGGGTCAGCCAGTCGGCGGCGTCAATCTCGGTGATCATGTCGGCAATCTGAAAGCCGACACCCTGAAACTTGCCGATGGGCTGGCCGAATTGCTTGCGCTCGGCGGCGTAGTTCAGCGCATAGTCAAAGCAGCGCCGCGCGCGCCCGACCGAGAAGGCCGCAACCGTCAGCCGGGTCGCGTAGAGCCATTCGTTCATCACTGCAAAACCGCCATCGACCTCGCCCAGAACCTGCGCATCGGACAGGCGGCAATTGTCGAAATACAGGATACAGTTTTTATAGCCCCTGTGGCTGACGGATCTGTAGCCGTCGCGCACTTCAAAGCCCGGTGTGCCGCGATCCACCAGGAAGGTGGTGATGCGTTTTTTGGGGCCTTTAGGGGTCTCATCCACGCCGGTGGCAACGAAGACAATGAAGAAATCCGCGTGTTCCGCGCCCGAGATGAAGTGTTTTGATCCGTTGACGACCCAGTCGCCACCGTCGCGCACCGCCTGACATTTCATGCCGCGCACGTCCGATCCGGCATCCGGTTCGGTCATCGCCAGCGCGTCCATCTTTTCCCCGCGCACAGCAGGCAGCAGATAGCGTTCGCGCTGTTCGTCGTTGCAGGCCATGAGGATGTTTTGCGGGCGGCCAAAGAAATGCGTCAGCGCCATCGACCCACGGCCCAGTTCACGCTCGACCAGTGTAAAATCCAGATGCGACAGGCCCGCGCCGCCCACTTCTTCGGGGAAGTTGCAGGCATAGAACCCCAGATCGATACATTTCTGCTTGATCTCGTTGCCAAGCTCCGGCGGGACCGTTCCACTGCGTTCGACCGCGTCTTCATGCGGGTAGATTTCTTTTTCTACAAAGCTGCGGACCGTCGAGACGATCATGTCCTGTTCTTCTGTCAGACCAAACTGCATGGCGCGTGTTCCCTGGATCGGTGGTTGACCAACCAAACGCCATCGCTCATGGTCGCGGCATGCAGAGATAGATCATTTTCATGCCGAGTTCGAAAATATTATCGCAGCAATACAATGTCCTTCTGTTCGACGGGTTCTCGAACCATTGCCTTGCGAACATGGTCGAACCGTTGCGGGCGGCGAACACCCTGTCACGGCAGGCATTATATGCATGGCGCTTCTGTTCGTTTGACGGCAACCCTGTTCAAAGCTCAAGCGGCCTTGTCGTCACCCCGAACGGGGCCATCGGCGATCAACAGGGGGATTTTCTTGTTGTCATGCCGTCATATGGATACCTGAAGCTGGATACGCGGTCGACCATGCGTGCCGTGCTGGCAGCGGCCAAGAAACACAAGCACCTGGCCGGGCTGGACACGGGAAGCTGGCTGCTGGCCAGCGCGGGATTGCTGGATGACCACAGGGCAACCATTCATTGGGACGAGTTTTCGCGGTTCGAGGAAAGGTTTCCGGCGGTGGAGGCCGTGCAGGAACGGTTTGTCATCGATGGCAACCGGCTGACCTGTTCCGGGGCCATGGCCGCCTTTGATTTGGCCTTGACCCTGATCCGCCGGGATCACGGCCCGCTGCTGGCGATGGAGGTCGAGCACTTGTTCATGAGCCGGAACGGGCGCGGCCATTATGACCTGCCTCTGAAATCCGAGGACACGCTGGTCAATCGCGCGCTGACCGTCATGCAGGCGCATCTTGAAGCACCGCTGTCAGTCCGAAGTGTGGCCCGGAAAATCGGGTGTTCGCAAAAACGGCTTGAAACGCGTGTTCAGGCGGAACTGAAAACAACTCCGCAAGCGCTGTACCGGCGTCTGCGCCTGAACCGCGCACGCAATCTGGCCGAGGATACGGAACAATCCATCGCCGAGATCGCGGGGCGCTGTGGATACGAAAATGCCAGCGCCATGACCCGTGCGTTCAAGGCCGAGTTCGGTCAGACGCCGACCGCATTTCGAAACGGAAACCTGTCGGGGCGATGAGCCCGGGCTGGCGGGAAGCCGGATTCAGGTGTCGAACTCGGAAACAAACCGCGCTTCTGTCGTAGCGATTTACGTTAGCGCCGTGGTCGGCCCTCAAAGCGCCGGAGAATATGCGTGGACAATGCGCCCACGCAGCTCAGGTTTGGTGCGGGCGATCAGGCTGCGGCGATCTGGCTTGCCTTTTCGACCAGAACTTCGGCCTGACGGATCGAGGCATAGTCGATCAGACGACCATCCAGTGAAACGGCGCCCATTCCATCCGCCTCGGCCTCGGCCATGGCGACCAGAATGCGCCGTGCCTTGGTGACTTCGGCATCCGAGGGTGACATCACCTCGTTGGCCAGCGCAATCTGGCTGGGGTGGATGGCCCATTTCCCCTCGCACCCCAAAACAGCGGCGCGTTTGGCCGCGGCCTTATAGCCGTCGGGGTCCTGAAAATCTCCGAACGGCCCATCAATCGGACGCAGCCCGTTGGCCCGCGCCGCAACCACCATGCGGGCAAGGGCGTAGTGCCACATGTCGCCCCAGTGGGTCAGGCGGCCTCCGTCGGCATCCGGGTCGGTCAGAACCGAATAGTCCGGGTTCACGCCCCCGATGATTGTGGTTCGCGCCCGGGTCGAGGCGGCATAATCCGCGACACCAAAATGAAGGCTTTCATTGCGCTTTGATGCCGCCGCGATCGCGCTGACATTCTGCATACCAAGCGCGGTTTCGATGATGTGTTCGAACCCGATCCGTTTCTTGTATCCCTTGGCGTCTTCGATCTGGGTCACCAGCATGTCGACCGCGTACACATCTGCAGCTGTCCCGACCTTGGGGATCATGATCAGGTCCAGACGCTGGCCCGCCTGTTCGACAACATCCACGACGTCCCGATACATGTAATGGGTGTCCAGACCATTGATCCGCACCGACATGGTCTTGTTGCCCCAGTCGATATCGTTCAGTGCCTGAATGATGTTCCTACGCGCCTGTTCCTTTTCATCGGGCGCGACGGCGTCTTCCAGATCGAGGAAGATGACATCCACGTCCGATTTCGCGGCCTTCTCAAACATTCCGGGCTGGCTGCCGGGCACGGCAAGCTCACTGCGGTTCAGGCGGGCGGGGGCTTGTTCAATTGGATGAAAGCTCATGGTTGGGACCTTTCGGCTTACAGGTTTGGGTATATGGGGAAGCGGTTGCAGAGGTCAGCGACCTGGGCGCGGACGCGGGCTTCGACTTCGGCGTTGCCGTCTTCGCCGTTGGCAGCCAGGCCGTCGACCACTTCGATGATCCAGTCGGCGATCTGGCGGAATTCGGCCTCGCCAAAGCCGCGGGTGGTGCCGGCGGGGCTGCCCAGGCGGATGCCCGACGTGATGGTCGGCTTTTCCGGGTCAAATGGCACGCCGTTCTTGTTGCAGGTGATATGCGCCCGGCCCAGGGCCTTTTCGGTGGCGTTGCCCTTGACGCCCTTGGGGCGCAGGTCGACCAGCACCACATGGGTGTCTGTGCCGTGGGTCACCGTGTCGAGCCCGCCGTTGATCAGCTGATCGCTGAGCGCCTGCGCATTGATCACAACCTGCTGGATATAGCTTTTGAACTCGGGGCGCAGCGCCTCGCCAAAGGCCACCGCCTTGGCCGCGATCACATGCATCAGCGGGCCGCCCTGAATGCCGGGGAAGATCGCCGAATTCACTTTCTTAGCGATATCTTCATCATTGGTCAGGATCATGCCCCCACGTGGGCCGCGCAGGGTCTTGTGTGTGGTGGTGGTCGCCACATGCGCGTAGGGGAACGGGCTGGGGTGCTCGCCCGCCGCAACCAGACCGGCGAAATGCGCCATGTCCACGTGCAGATAGGCGCCGACCATGTCGGCGATCTGACGCATGCGGGCAAAGTCGATCTGACGCGGGATG
>NZ_JBXWSG010000066.1:0-21973 GCF_059613305.1 Ruegeria sp. BHSB056
ACTACGTTTCGTGGACGTTCCTTACCTTCCAGCTGAACGTACCGTGCAGCACGGGCGATAAACTCGCCCCCGTGCTTGGCGATGGCCGGTCCGGCCAGTTCCGCGTATTTGCCGTAAGCCTCAGTGTTCGTCACCGTGACATGCGCAATCCAAAGAGCAGCCATATTAACCTCCCAAAACCTGTTGTGCGGCCTTGATTGCCGCATCTGCATTTGATGCATCCTTGCCGCCGCCCTGGGCCATATCAGGACGACCGCCGCCGCCTTTTCCGCCCAACTCGATTACCGCAGCTTTGACGAGATCCACCGCCGAAATCCGTCCGGTCAGGTCTTCTGTCACACCAGCCGCAACGGCCGCCTTGCCGCCCGTATCCGCAATCAGCAACACCGCACCCGATCCAAGGCGGCTTTTGTGTTCGTCGATCAACGCGGGAAGGTCCTTGCCTGAAACACCGCTGAGCGCTTGTGCCAGGAATTTCACACCGTTTACATCCCGCGCCCCGGCACCACCGCTCTGACCGGCCCCGCCAGCCATAGCCAAATCCCGGCGCAACTGAGCCACTTCGTTCTGCAAGGCCTTGCGTTCGTCCAGAAGGCTTTTCACGCGCGCCACCACGTCGTCCGGTTGCGCTTTCAGTTCCGATGCCACCTGAGCCAGACGTTGATCCTGAGCTGAAAGATAGCGGAAGGCTTCACCCCCGGTCAGCGCTTCGATCCGACGCACACCTGCACTGCTGGCGCTGTCACCCAACACAACAAAGGTGCCGATATCACCTGTCTGGCGCACATGTGTGCCGCCACAGAGTTCTATCGACCATGTATCGCCTTCATGGCCTTTGCCTGTTGGCGCCTTGCCCATGGAGACGACACGAACCTCGTCACCATATTTCTCGCCGAACAAGGCCTGCGCGCCCAATGCGCGCGCGTCGTCAGGTGTCATGACCCGGGTTTCAACGATCGAATTCTGGCGGATGAAATCGTTCACCTCACGTTCGACTTTTTGAATTTCCTCCAGGCTCAGCGCTTTGGAATGACTGAAGTCAAACCGCAAACGATCCGCCGCGTTCAGCGAGCCGCGCTGCGCCACGTGATCACCCAGCGTTTCGCGCAACGCTTCATGCAGCAGGTGCGTGGCCGAATGGTTGGCGCGAATGGCGGAACGGCGGGCGTGATCAACTTCAAGCTCTACCGCGTCGCCCTTGCAAATGACTCCGCTTTGAACCGCCACCTTATGAGCATAGACCTTGCCGTCGGCAAACTTCCTCGTGTCCTCCACGCGGCTCAGGTGATCGCGATCCTCCAGCCGACGCAACGCGCCAGTATCACCGACCTGACCACCGGCCTCTCCATAGAACGGGGTCTGGTTCACGACGACCCAACCGCTGCTGCCCGCGTCGATCTTGTCGACCAGCGAACCATCAACAACGAGGGCGGCAACCTGCGCTTCGGTTTTCTCGAAATCGTAGCCCAGGAAATCCGTCGCACCGGCTGCATCCAGAACATCGAACCATACGACCTGATCCGCTGCTTCACCTGACCCGGCCCATGCGGCACGTGCCTTGGCCTTTTGTTCGGCCATCGCGGTATCAAAACCGTCCGTGTCAACGCTCAGGCCCTTTTCACGCAGCGCATCCTGCGTAAGATCCAGTGGGAAGCCATAAGTGTCGTAAAGCTTAAAGGCTGCTTCACCTGACAGGGGCGCCCCCTCGGAAAGCCCCGAAACCTCATCATCCAGCAACTTCAGACCACGGTCCAGTGTCTGCTTGAACCGGGTTTCTTCCAGCAGCAGCGTCTCTTCGATAAGCGGTTGCGCCTGTTTCAGTTCAGAATAATGCCCACCCATCTGCTGCACCAGCGTAGGCACCAGGCGATGCATGACAGGATCCTTTGCGCCCAGCAGGTGCGCATGGCGCATGGCGCGGCGCATGATCCGGCGCAGAACGTATCCGCGGCCGTCATTGCTGGGCATCACACCGTCTGCAATCAGGAACGAGGTCGACCGCAGGTGATCCGCGATCACCCTGTGATGCACGTTCTGGTCGCCATAGGGGTCGACACCGGTCGCGTCTGCCGAAGCCTCAATCAAGGTCTTGAACAGGTCGGTGTCATAATTGTCATGACTGCCCTGCAACAGCGCCCCAATCCGTTCGAGCCCCATACCGGTATCGATGGACTGCATGTCAAGCTCGACCATCGAGCCATCTTCGAACTGCTCGTTCTGCATGAAAACGACGTTCCAGATTTCGATGAACCGGTCGCCATCCTCCTCGGGTGATCCCGGAGGGCCACCCCAGATGTGATCGCCGTGATCATAGAAGATCTCGGTGCACGGGCCGCAAGGTCCGGTCGGACCCATCTGCCAGAAATTGTCATTGGTGGCGATACGAATGATCCGGTCCTCGGGCACACCGACCTTTTTCCAGATTTCAAAGGCTTCATCATCCGTGTGGTAGACGGTCGTCAACAGGCGGGTCTTGTCGATACCGAATTCCTTGGTGATCAGTTCCCAGGCAAATGGGATCGCTTCATGTTTGAAATAATCCCCGAATGAGAAGTTTCCCAGCATCTCAAAAAACGTGTGGTGACGCGCCGTATAGCCAACATTGTCGAGGTCGTTGTGCTTGCCACCCGCACGCACACATTTCTGCGCCGTAGTGGCGCGTTTGTAATCGCGGGTTTCGAGACCGGTGAACAGGTTCTTGAACTGCACCATACCTGAGTTCACGAACATCAGCGTCGGGTCATTGCGCGGCACCAGCGGGCTGGACGCGACGACCTCATGCCCTTGTTTTTCAAAGTAGTTCAGAAAAGTCGATCGGATGTCGTTCAGGGTTGGCATAGGGCTCTCTCGGCGCACATATATCTTGGTCTCCGTTGGTTTAGCCCCCTGTCAGGTGAGTGTCCACAGCAGAGGCACACAGGAACGAAACAAGGCGACCCGATCAGGTCGCCTTGTTTCAAGTGTTATAGTCTTTGCGCAGATGTCAGGGGTTACCCACTTCAGGACATCAGGCCTCCAGAATATCGTCATCCTCGGCAACGCCTGGCGACATATCGAATTCCAGCCCATGCGCCGCGCGGATCTTGTCTTCGATGTCCAGCGCCACCCGACGGTTTTCCCGCAGGTACTGTTTGGCGTTCTCGCGCCCCTGCCCGATCCGCTCATCACCATAGCTGAACCAGGATCCTGACTTTTCAACAACGCCGGCTTTGACGCCCAAATCCAGCAACTCACCCATCTTCGAGATGCCTTCGCCATACATGATGTCGAACTCGACCTGCTTGAACGGTGGTGCGACTTTGTTCTTCACAACTTTGACGCGGGTCTGGTTCCCGACAACTTCGTCCCGATCCTTGATGGCGCCAATCCGGCGGATATCCAGCCGAACCGAGCTGTAGAATTTCAGCGCATTGCCACCGGTTGTGGTTTCCGGGCTGCCGAACATCACGCCGATCTTCATCCGAATCTGGTTGATAAAGATGACCATGCAGTTCGAGCGACTGATCGAGCCGGTCAGTTTGCGCATCGCCTGGCTCATCAATCGGGCCTGCACACCGACACTGCTGTCGCCCATGTCCCCTTCGAGTTCCGATTTCGGCGTCAGCGCAGCGACCGAGTCGACGACAACCATGTTGACCGCGCCCGAGCGCACCAGAGTATCCGTGATTTCAAGCGCCTGCTCACCGGTATCGGGCTGCGAGATCAGGAGCTCATCCAGATCAACACCCAGCTTTCGGGCATATTGCGGGTCCAGTGCGTGTTCCGCATCCACGAACGCGCAAACTCCACCCCGCTTTTGCTGCTCAGCAATGCAATGAAGGGTCAAAGTGGTTTTGCCGGAGCTCTCAGGCCCGTAAATTTCAACGATACGCCCCATCGGCAGTCCACCGATACCCAGCGCGATATCCAGACCCAGCGAGCCGGTCGAGCTCGCCTCGATGTCCTGCCGGGCATCTTCGCCCAACTTCATGATCGACCCTTTGCCGAACTGCCGTTCGATCTGGGCCAGCGCACTGTCGAGCGCCTTTTGCTTGTCTGCGTTTTTCTTGTCGCTCATTGTCAGAAGATCCGCCATTGTCCTGTCGCCTTCCCTTTTGTCACACCCTTAATCGGGCGGCAATCGCTGCTTTGTTCGCCTCTTGTTCCTTATGAGATCAAAAAGAGAACATTTCAACTAAAACTTACAGAAATCAGTCTTCTGCAATTGTATTAAAGAGTCGTTTACGACAATCTGCACAAGTAACATGGCAACCTCGGGAACCGATAAATGCTTGTTTTTTATAAAGAACGACTTGCTTTTCTTTCAGTCCCCAAGACCGGAAGCACGGCTTATCACACGGCGTTGCGTGACCGGGCCGATCTCATCGTGACACATCCGCCAGAGCTGAAACACGCCCCGGTGCGTCGGTATGACCGGTTTTTCCAGACCATGTTTCGAAAACTGTTTGATACCGAGATGGAAATTATGGCCGTTGTGCGCGAACCGTTGGATTGGCTGGGCAGCTGGTACCGGTTCCGCAGTCGTGTAGACTTGATAGGTCAACCGCGCTCGACACGTGACATGAATTTTGACGCCTTCGTGCAAGCCTATTTGCAGGACACACGTCCCGAGTTCGCCAATGTCGGCAGCCAGGCGCAATTCTTTCGTACTCGCAACGACAGTTCTGGCGCTCGTCATATTTTCAAATACGAGCATCAGGACAAGGTGTTGGACTTTCTGCAAACACGTCTGGACATGCAGATCGACCTGAAGCGCGAAAACGTTTCGCCTCCGGGAGATTTGCATCTGTCACCTGCGACCGAACAGAAGTTTCGAAATGCCTTCCCGGAAGAATTTGCGCTGCACAAAGCCGCAATGTGATCCATCAGTTGAGTTGTTGAAACACGGCCTCAGTCAGTTGGTTGAGGGAAAACGGCTTGGGCAGAAAGGTTGAGTTGGAAATATCCGGTCCAGTATCGCCGAATACACCTTCAGTATACCCGGACACGAAGATCACACGCGCGTCCGGGCGCGTCTCCCTAGCTTTGCGAACCCATGTGGGCCCGTCCACTCCCGGCATGACAACATCTGTGACGAATACGTCGACACTTAACGCGGAATCTTCAAGCAGTCGAAGCGCCTCTTCTGCCGAGTCCGCCTCGAGCACGGTGTAACCCTTCAGTCGCAGCGCGCGCGTTGCAAAGGCGCGAACTGGTGCCTCATCCTCGACCAGCAGCACCACGCCCTCACCCTGTCTGGTGCTCTGGGCTTCGGGCTGGACTGGCAATTCGGCTTCGACATGGGTCGCTGTCTCGCAAATCGGAAGAAAGACAGTGAACTCGGTGCCCCGTCCAATCGCACTGTCGACAAAGATGAACCCGCCGGTCTGCTTGACGATCCCGTAGGCCGTTGAAAGCCCAAGGCCAGTGCCTTCACCAGTTCGTTTCGTGGTGTAGAAAGGTTCGAAAATCTTCTGCAGCTTATCTGCTGGGATACCAACACCGCCATCCACAACCTTGACTGACACATAATCGCCCGGTTGTACGGTTGCCCTGTCCCGCATCAAAGGCTGCGAAAGGGTCAACACACTGGTTTCGATGCGAATTTCGCCCCCGTCCGGCATGGCATCCCGCGCATTAACGACAAGGTTCATCAGCACCTGCTCGAGTTGACGCTTGTCCGCCCGCACGGGTTTGAGCACCGGATCGTGGCTCAGCGTCAATTGCACCTTCTCGCCAACCAAACGGTTCAGCAGGTGAATAAGGTCCGAGATCGTGTCACGCAGATCCAACACTTCGGGCCTGAGGGTCTGTTTTCGCGAAAACGCCAAAAGCTGACTGACCAGCGCGGCGGCCCGGTTGGCATTCTGATTGATCTGCACCAAATCCCCGTAATCCGGGTCATTCTGGTCATGGCGCAACAGCAGCAGATCGCAGTGACCGGAAATGGCCGTCAGCAGGTTGTTGAAATCATGTGCAACACCTCCGGCCAATTGCCCTACGGCCTGCATCTTCTGGCCCTGAACGAATTGAGCTTCGAGCGTCTTCAGTTCAGTTGCATCGTTCAGAACCGCGATCAGGCATATCTTTCCGTCGACAAACACGCGGCTCAAGGTGACTTGAACAAATATTTCTTTGTCGTCCCTAATGAACCGCAAAAACTCGGATCGCAGCGTTTCTTCATGTGCTTCGGTCCGTTTCAACCAATCCAGCACAGGGCCACCCATACCCCCCATGATGTCGCTGATATTACTGCCTTCAAGCTGCTTCTTTCCCAACAGTTTCACCGCCAGCCGATTACTGTCCAGGATGATGCCGTCCTCGGAAAGCCTGAGGATTGGAACCGGAAGGTCAGAGAAGGACGTGACCGCATCCTGTGCGGGTCTCTGCGTAATCGGTAACACACAAAGGCTTCGCTCTGACCCGGATTGAGAAAGTACGGAGACGGCTGCCAGAACATGACCATCGCGGGTCCTGACCGCGTTAACAGCCCCGATCCGCGGTTCCGCTTCGCTGAAAATATCCTGCACCCCGGCAGGGTGCGCACCAAACAAACGCTCGGCCGTGGCATTGACGCGCAACACGTCACCTTCGAGTCCAAGGGTTACAACCGGCAAACCAAGGGTTTGCCAACTCTCCTGTTGAACACAGCTGAAACTCCAGCAGAACAGCCCCGGCCTCAATTGATGCACGGAAACCGAAATGGTCCGGTCGCCACCGGGAAACTCGCTCTGGGCGCGTCCCGCGGACTGCGCCCGCGATTGCAGGCTTAGTAAAATCGCCGATGGATTGGCAAACTTGGAGCGCAAACAGCGGGCCAGGGTTTCGCCCCGTACGGCCCCCAGCTTTTTCTCCGCCAGGACGTTCGCGGCCAATATATCACCATACCCGTTTGAGATCACAACCGGAGCATCCTCGCGCTCTGCGAAAGCGGCAAAAAGGGCTGATATCTGTTGCAAATGCCTGTTCGCAATCGCCCCCTTGATCCCAAACAAAAGCGCCACAACCAGCAGTGAAATGCCTGTTGCCAGCAAACCCTTTGTCCAATCCGACGGCAGAAACCCAACCGCAGGTGCCAAGCTGATCAACAGCGCCACAAACACCAACGACCCGATCCGAAACACCGATGGATTATCGGCGGTTGAAGGGACTGGAACAAATTCAGTGATGTCAGGCATAAACGGCTCGGGCACAGGTTTTGCGGTAATAACAGGTAGAATTGGTTAACACTCGCCTAACGGCGCTAAAAAACAAATCAGCTACCCAGGGTTGTATTTACCGAAAGATCAGCGCGTCAAGTGTGACGTAAAGAACCCGTCGGACCCGCGCGTTACCTGCCACGCCTGCCGGAAGGTTTCACGCCAGCCCGCATGTTTTGTCAGAAACCTGTCGACAACCGCATCGTTCTCGTCGGCAAGAACCGAACACGTTGCATAAGCCAGCACTCCACCTGCTTGGACCAATGGCGTGATATCTGCGAGAATGTCAGCCTGAATGACCGTGAGTTCTTGCAAACGTTCTTCAGTCAACGCCCATTTGCCTGCCGGTGCGCGCCGCCACGAACCGCTGCCAGAACACGGGGCGTCGGCCAAAACGACGTCAAAAGGCCCGTGACCAGCAAGTTCCGCGCTGTTCAGGATGGTTATTCTGGCCCCTGCCCGTTCTGCCCGCGCTGGAATATCCTTCATTCGGCGTGCGTTTACATCATGAGCGTATACTTCGACGCCTTTGTTTGCAGCAATCGCAAGCGACTTGCCGCCGCCCCCGGCGCAATAGTCCAAAACGCGCATTCCAGGGCGCAGATCCAAGGCAGCAACAACCGCCTGACTTGCCGCATCCTGAAGCTCGACCAGGCCCTGAGCGTATGCCTGGCTTTGCGCGATCCGACGCGCGCCCTCTGTCACCTCCAGCCCGGTCTCACATATCGGTGTTGGACGGGCTGAAATACCGTCGGTTGCCAAAGCATCAATCGCCCGGTTTGTTTCCGTTTTCAACAGATTGACCCGCAGAAAAACCGGGGCGCGCTCTTGCAATGCCAATGCGCAAGGCACGGCGGCATCGTTCAAGGATGCAACGAACCTTGGCCACAGCCAGTCGGGAAGATCATATCTCTCGGCGTCGGATGCAAAATCCCTTGATACTTCGTCATTTTGAAGGGCTTCTGGCGCGTGGCGGTCACCGGTAAACAACTCAACCGGATCTTCACCCGATGCGCGAATTGCGCCGATCACCAGGCCGCGGCCAGTTCCGGAACCACCCAAAGCAGCAAATGAGCGTTTGCACCGCACAGCGTCAAACACATGATCGCGAATAGCTGCCCGATCCTTGGAGCCCGCAAACCTGCTGCGCCGCGCCCAGCCGGTCAGCGCTTTTTCAACCGGGGCCCCGGCCAGAATTTGATCCAATATTTCAATCGAGGCCTGAACGCGGGCAGCAGGTGTCATCACGGATTACCTTGACTGAAACAGGCCGTGACAGGCCAATACAAAATAGCTACGGCACCCCGAGCATGGGTGCCGTATGTCACGCGCAACGGCTTACATCACCCGGTAGTTCGGGCTTTCACGTGTGATCTGAACATCGTGCACGTGGCTCTCTTTCAGACCTGCGCCCGTGATCTTTACGAATTGGCAGTTTCTGCGCATCTCTTCGACAGTCGCGCAGCCGGTGTATCCCATCGCGGCGCGCAAACCACCAACTAGCTGGTGGATCACTGCACTGGCTGATCCTTTGTAAGGAACCTGCCCTTCAATCCCTTCGGGTACCAGCTTGTCATTTGCTGCGTCCTTCTGGAAATACCGATCCGCCGATCCGCGCGCCATCGCACCAAGACTGCCCATACCGCGATAGGATTTGAACGACCGGCCCTGATACAAAATGACCTCACCCGGGCTTTCGTCTGTGCCCGCGATCATCGAACCGACCATGGCGCAGGACGCGCCAGCCGCGATTGCCTTGGCAAAATCGCCCGAGAACTTGATGCCACCATCCGCAATGACCGGAACATCCCCCGCCGCAGCCGCACAATCACTGATCGCGGTCAGCTGTGGGACACCAACGCCCGCCACCATGCGTGTTGTACAGATCGAGCCGGGGCCAATGCCCACCTTGATGGCGTCAGCACCCGCATCGATCAGTGCCTTGGTCGCCTCGCCTGTGGCCACGTTTCCGGCAATGATCTGAACCTCGTTCGACAGGGTCTTGACCCGTCTGACCGCATCCAGCACGCCCTGAGAATGACCATGCGCCGTATCGACGACAATGATATCCACGCCCGAAGCCACCAGTTGCTCGGACCGCTCAAATCCCGCGTCTCCAACCGAAGTCGCGGCAGCCACTCGCAGGCGGCCAAGCCGGTCTTTGCACGCAGTTGGGTTCAGAACGGCCTGTTCGGTGTCCTTCAGCGTCAGCAGACCTGTCAGTTTTCTCGTGCCATCAACGACAAGAAGTTTTTCGATACGACGGGCCCGCATCAGGCTTTTGGCCTCTTCCAGATCGGCGGGTTCTTTAAGCATTGCCAGGTTTTCCGAGGTCATCATCGCCTTGATCGGCGTGTCGTCTGAATTGGCAAAGCGCATATCCCGGTTGGTCACGATACCAACCACGCGACCATCTGCGTCAACCACCGGGAAACCGGTGAAATTATAGCGCTCGACCAGAGCCTTCGCATCGGCCAGGGTCTGATCCGCACGCAAGGTAACGGGGTTGTAGACGATACCCGACTCGAACCGTTTGACGCGGCGAACCTCGCGAGACTGCTCTTCTACGGAAAGGTTCTTGTGGATGACCCCGATACCGCCCGCCTGTGCCATGGCAATGGCCATGCGCGCCTCGGTCACAGTGTCCATGGCCGAGCTCAGCAGCGGGATGTTCATGGTAATCTCACGCGTGACACGCGTGGTGGTGTTCGCTGTTGCCGGCAGCACTGAAGATGCGGCCGGAACCAGAAGAACGTCGTCAAAGGTGAGTGCCTCACGAATCTGCATCTGAATACCCCATGCAAAAGCCCGTTTGGCGGTGACCCTATTGCATGGATTGAACCAAAGGAAAAGCCCTTGGGGGCAACTCTGTGGCTCCAGTTGCCTATACAGCCGAAGAAAACGACGCATGCCGCGCAAATCGTGCCGCTGATAGCCCTTTCCCTTTGCGCTCAAACCCATATCTTGCCGGGAAAACGCGCGAACACAAAAAGGCATGTCACTCATGACCACCGACCCACTTGTCGTCTTTACACCGTCCGGCAAACGCGGGCATTTTCCTGTCGGAACGCCCATTCTGACCGCAGCCCGCCAATTGGGAGTGGATCTGGATTCGGTTTGCGGGGGCCGTGGTATCTGTTCAAAGTGTCAGATCACCCCAAGCTATGGCGAGTTTCCCAAGCACGGCGTCACGGTGGCCAAGGATGCGCTGAGCGAATGGAACGCTGTCGAGCAACGATACGACGACAAGCGCGGTCTGAAACCCGGTCGTCGACTGGGCTGTCAGGCTTCGGTTCAGGGCGATGTCGTGATCGACGTACCGCCAGAAAGCCAGGTACATCGTCAGGTCGTTCGCAAGGCCGCCACGGCACGCGCCATCACCATGGATTCAGCAACGCGTCTGTATTTCGTGGTGGTCGAAGAACCCGACATGCATTCGCCAACCGGCGATCTGGAGCGCCTTGAGCGCGCACTGCGCCAGCAGTGGAAAATTGACGCGGTCACAGCGGATCTGTCACTTTTGTCCAAGCTGCAACCGGTTCTGCGCAAAGGCAAATGGGAAGTCACTGTGGCCGTACACAAAGGTCACAAGGATAGAGTCGCACGCATCGTCGAAATCTGGCCCGGCCTGCACGAAGGCGGGCTGTATGGGCTGGCCATCGACCTTGGCTCAACTACGATTGCGGCTCATCTGACCGACTTGGAAACCGGCGAAGTCAAGGCGTCATCGGGTTTGATGAACCCGCAAATCCGCTTTGGCGAAGATCTGATGAGCCGTGTTTCATATTCCATGATGAACCCCGGCGGGGATCAGGAAATGACAAAAGCCGTGCGCGAGGCGATCAATGATCTGACCACCTCAATCGCTGAAGAAGCCAGCATTGACACCGCGCTGATCGTTGAAACGGTGTTTGTCTGCAACCCGGTCATGCACCATCTGCTGCTGGGTCTGGACCCGGTAGAACTGGGTCAGGCGCCCTTTGCCCTGGCCACGTCCGAGTCGATGTCCCTGCCCGCACGCGAGATGGAACTGACCACCATGAACCCCCGCGCGCAGGTCTATATCCTGCCTTGCATCGCGGGCCATGTGGGCGCGGATTGTGCGGCAGTTGCCCTGTCCGAAGAACCCGGCAAGTCCGAGGATTTGGTTCTGATCGTTGATGTGGGCACCAATGCCGAAATCCTGCTGGGCAACACCAGCCGCGTTCTGGCCTGTTCCTCGCCCACAGGGCCTGCGTTTGAAGGCGCACAGATCAGTTCTGGCCAGCGCGCTGCACCCGGCGCGATCGAGCGGATCGAAATCGATCCTCTTACCAAGGATCCCCGCTTTCGCATCATCGGGTCCGAGAAATGGTCGGACGAAGACGGCTTTGACCTTGATGTCGCCACCACTGGTATCACCGGTATCTGTGGATCGGGCATTATAGAAGCTGTGGCCGAGATGCGTATGGCTGGCCTTCTGGACGAAAGCGGCCTGATCGGATCGGCCGAGCAGACTGGAACGGCCCGCTGCATTCCTGAAGGCCGCACACATGCTTACCTGATTCACGACGCCAGCGCCGAAGGCGGCCCCCGCATCACTGTCACGCAGGGCGACATCCGCGCCATCCAGCTGGCAAAATCCGCGCTTTATGCCGGTGCGCGCCTTCTGATGGACGAGATGGAAGTTGACAAGGTGGATCGTGTGGTTCTGGCCGGTGCCTTTGGCGCTCATATCTCGACCAAGCACGCCATGGTTCTGGGCATGATCCCTGATGCACCGCTTGACAAGGTCACCAGCGCGGGTAACGCCGCTGGTACAGGTGCACGGATTGCGCTGTGCAATATCGGATCACGCGCTGAAATCGAACGCGTCGTGCGCGAGATCACCAAGATCGAAACCGCCATTGAGCCGAAGTTCCAGGATCATTTCGTGGCCGCCAACGCGATCCCGCACAAAACCGATCCGTTTCCGGAACTGGCGCAGGTTGTCACGCTGCCCAATCCAAGCTTCAACACAGGTGGAGAGAGCGAAACAGGCGGTGGGCGCCGTCGCAGACGCCGCGGTTAAACCAGCATAGGAACGACTCGCAGGTACGCCTCGGGTCGTTCCCCAAACTGGTTTCAGGTTTCGAGACGCACCTCGCCCAGCGACGAAACGCCCATCTGCGCCATGGCAATACTCATTTCATCACTCAGCACAGACCACAGTTGCTCAAGCCCTTCTTCCCCTTCTGCCGCGATTGCAAATTGCAGGATGCGGCCGAAGAAGGCAAAATCTGCGCCGTTTGCCAAGGCTTTCAAAACATCCTCGCCCGAGCGCAAACCGCTGTCGTAAAACAGCGGATATTCCGGACCGACGGCGTTCCGAATTTCAGGCAATACGGCAATCGGCGCGGGCGCACTGTCCAACTGGCGGCCACCGTGGCTTGAGACCTGAATGGCATCGACACCTGCCGACTTGAGGTTCAGCGCGTCCTCTGCATCCAGAACGCCCTTGACCACCAGTTTCCCGGCCCACTGGTCGCGCAGACGGTCCAAAGTCTCCCAAGTCGCCTTGGCCCGGCTTTCCCGTCGATCAAAATCATATCCGTCCATCAGGAAATTCGCCATTTCGGGCTTGCCCCGCAGTAGCGTTGATAGCGACCACCGGGGGTGCAGGGCAAAATCAAGCACCTGTTTTGGCCCCATTTTGAATGGCATCCTGAACCCATGGCGCAATTCACGCGGGCGACGTCCCACTTCGGGCACGTCCACCGTCAGCACCAGCGTTTCGTACCCCGCAGCCTTTGCGCGCTCGACCAGCTTGAACGTACCACAGCCATCGCCGCTGAAATACAGCTGAAACCAGGCATGTCCTTCTGCCTCGACAATCAGGTCTTCCAACGGGGTCGATGCGACGGTTGAGACCCCAAGCGGCACCTCGTACCGCGCCGCAAGACGTGCCAGCATCAGATCTGCACCGGGGGCCGACAGATTGCACATACCCATCGGTGCGATGCCAAACGGGCGTTGGGTCGACCTGCCAAAGACGGAACAAGTAAGCGACCTTTCGCTGACATCATTCAGAATTCTAGGGCGAAGGGTCAGCGCATCCAGTGCAGCCCTGTTTCGGGCTGCACCAACCTCGGCCCCGGCAGACCCATCGATATAGTCAAACACCATCCACGGCAGACGCCGCCGCGCCAGGCGGCGGGCGTCTTCGGAACTGTGGATAGCGCTGGATAGCATCAGGCCTGTACGGCCTTCATGAACCGGTCGCGGATCACCACCGGATCCATCGTGATAACAGGCATCTTGGCGTTTCCGCTTTCGCACTTGGCCACGATGATGGTCATCTGTTTCGAATCCAGCGCTTCTTGCAGCACGCGGCCGGTGTCTTCGGCCTGACATTCGATTACTCGCTCGCATCCCGCGGCTTCCGCCATTTTCGCCAGAGAGGTCTTCTGCCCGGCATACGTCGGCTGATCCCCAGTGGACCCGTACGACCCATTATCGACGATCAACAGGATATAGTTGTCCGCCACGTTGTTGGCGATGGTCGGCAAGGTACCCAGATTGGTCAGAACCGACCCGTCCCCATCGATCACGATAACCGGCTTGGGCTGCGACAAGGCCAGACCCAGACCGATGGATGAGGCCAGCCCCATCGTGCCCAGCATATAGAAATTGGTAGGCTGGTCGTCGATGGCATGCAGTTCCTGACTCGGAATGCCGATGTTGCAAACAACAAGCTGATCGCGCAGGATCGGAGCGATTTCTTTCAGAATTTCAGAACGGATCATTGGTCGCCATAGCCTCCCCAGAAACTGGCATCGGTCAGAATGGCGACCGGTTTATTGCACATAAAGGTGTATTTGAGGATCGTGTCGAGCTCCTCAACATCTGACTGATGGTGGAAATGATAAGTCGGGATATTCAGCTGAACCAGCAGTGCTTTGGTATGCACGGCCATTTCAACCTGGCAGGCAACCGGTTCGCGCAGCTCTCCGCGATAGGAAATCAGCATGGGCAAAGGCATTCGGTAAAACTGGATCAGTGTCGCCAGCGTGTTGATCGTCACACCGATTGCGGTGTTTTGCATGATGATCGCGGGACGCTTGCCGCCCATCCATGCCCCGGCGCACAGGCCCATCCCCTCGTCTTCCTTGTTGGACGGGATGTGATAGATGTCCTCTCGCTGGTCGATTTCAGCGATGACGCCTGCCAGTTGCTTGCAGGGGACGGTGGTGACGAACGAGATATCGTTGGCCACCAGGTCGTCGGTTATCTTCTTGTCTATGTTCATGGTCGGGCTGTTGGTCCTGTTGGGGCGCTTGGCGCGATTAAGGAAATCAGGTTCTGCGGTGCACATGTACAGCGCAGGGGGCATGACGAACAACGCGTGACGCTGTCGATCCCAGAAAGTAGTCGCTTAGATCCGGTTTATGCGAACCTATGACAATGCAGTCCACATTGTTGCTGGTCGCGTAGTCAATGATGGTGCGGGCGGTGTGCCCTTTGATGATTTCGGCTTTCACACCATCCAGCCCGTCAACTTTTTGCAACAAGGCCTGCCTCGCGCGCTCGAACCCTTCGGCTACTGCGGATTTGTCCAGATAGGCGCTGACCGATCCCTGTGGCATTTCGTAGACATGCAAGCCGATGACCTCGGCCCCGTTTTCGGACAAGGCACGCGCGACTTCCAGCGTATGCTGTGAAATGCCGTGATCCAAAGCCATCGGGACCAGAATTTTCTTATACATGGTGGCCTCCAGTTCTGTCAGGTTTATCCCCAGGGTCTCAGGATAATCTTTGGTGCGGCTACGGAGCCAGAGCGGATATCGCGAAACGCCTGCGCGCCATCGGCCATTGCTCGCTCATCAACCCAATTCAGTGCGCCAAGACGGCCGTCAAAGATCGCCTGAGCCGTATCGCGGAAATCCTGCGCGGAGTAGGTGTAGGTTCCGATAAAGGTGATCTCCTGCAAGGTCATGCGACGCACGTCCAGACCTCCGGCATCTTCACCCAATCCGACATGCGCGATCACGCCACCCGGCGCGGCCAGGGTCGAAGCGACCGACCGTGTCGCGGCATATCCAACAGCATCAATGACCAACGGGAAAGACCCATTGGGCGCATCCACGAGCGCAAAACTTTCGATTTCCGCCAGATAAGCCCGGCGCAACGCGTTTGGTTCCGCGATTGTAATGTCTTCAATGCCCTGTGCCCGCAGGGCCAAGGCTGCCGCAAGGCCAATGGCCCCCCCGCCGATCACCAAGGCGCGGCGGTCCATCGCAGAATGCAGAGCTTCGATTCCCAATCTGACTGCGTGCCAGCTTACCGCCAGAGGTTCGGCCAACGCAGCCTTGGCGAAAGAGACATCCTCGGGCACGTCGACAAGATTGCTGCCGGGCATTGAGACGTATTGCGCGAAAGCGCCTTCGCGCGGTGGCATCGAGATGATCTGACGATCCGGGCACAGATTCTCGCGACCCGTCCGACATGCAGCGCATTGACCACAGCTTACCAGCGGATTGATCGTTACCCGATCACCCGCACGTAATCCGTCGACAATGACACCGGCAGCCTCGTGCCCGAGGATCAGGGGCGCTGGGCGACGTGCATCATGGCCCAGATAGGCGTGCATGTCCGATCCGCAGATGCCGGTCGCCTCGACCCGGATCAGGTGTTCCGACGCGCCCGGTTCGGCATTCGGCACATCGTCAAACACCATGTGTTCAACATCTTTGTAAACCAGAGCCTTCATTTAGCTGTGAAACCTCCGTCAACCATAAGGACCTGCCCTGTGACATAGCCAGAAGCCTGTGAGCACAAGAACAGGATCGGTCCGTCGATATCCTGCATTCGTCCGTTGCGTCCGATACAGGTTTGCGCGGCGTTCCGTTCTGCGCGCTTGGGGTCATCGAACACGGCCTGAGTCAGTTCGGTGGGAAAGAACCCCGGCCCGATGGCGTTGGCGGTTATGCCGAAAGGCGACCACGCCTCGGCCATGGCGCGTGTCAACTGCCCGATCCCCGCCTTGGACGCGCCATAGGCGATACCACCTGGAAAAGCGCGCGTTGTTTGTAGCGAGGCGAAATTGACAATACGCCCCCACCCCTTTTCCTTCATCGCCGGAACCATCGCCTGACTAAGGAAGAACGGCGCGCTCAGGTTCAGGGCAAGCGTGGCATCCCACCCCTCAGGAGTAACATAATCAGCAGCCTCACGCGTATTCAGGCCAGCCGCATGGACCAGAATGTCGGGGGGGCCAAACTTGGAAGCGACGGCCTGTGTCAACGCATCTACCCCAGCGCGATCTGCAACGTCTGCAACAACCGTTGCAGCGCGCGTGCCAATCTCGGCCTGCATCTCCGCCAACGCATCGCTGCGCCTGGCCACGCCGATAACACGGGCACCTGCTGCGGCAAGAGTTCGTGCCACTTGCCGCCCAAGTCCCGAGCTGGCACCGGTGATACACGCCACCCGGCCTGTCAGGTCAAATAAAGTGCGGGGGTCATCCATCGGCAGTCAAGTCGAACTGCTCGTCCGGGAAATACTTCGCAAGACGCACATCTGCTGCACGGGCGTGACCCTCCATTCCTTCTAACCGCGATATCCGCGCGGTCGCTTCGGCAATGGGCTTCGACCCTTCGCGCGTAGCCCGCTGCCACGTCACGATCTTCATGTATTTGTGGACACTCAGCCCTCCAGTATAACTGGCCGCGCCCGAAGTCGGCAGAACATGGTTCGTACCGGTCGCCTTATCTCCGTATGACACGGTTGTTTCCTCGCCCAGAAACAGCGATCCATAACAGGTCAGTCGTTCCAGCCACCAATCCAGTTCCTCAGCCTGAACCGTCAGATGCTCAGGTGCATATTCGTCGGAACAGGCGGCCATCTCTTCGCGGTTGGAACAGACGATAACCTCGGCATAATCGCGCCATGCGGCCGAGGCGTTTTCGCGGTTCAGTTCCGGCAGATCGGCGATGAGCGCAGGTACCAGTTCCATCACCTTTTGCGCAAGGTCGCGATCATCGGTGACCAGCCAGACCGGCGAGTTGTATCCGTGCTCGGCCTGACTGACCAAATCGGTGGCGACGACATGCGCATCGGCAGACTGATCGGCAAGGATCAAACTGTCGGTCGGACCTGCGATCATGTCGATACCAACCTTGCCGTAAAGGATGCGCTTGGCTTCGGCCACGAACTGGTTGCCGGGGCCCACAAGGATGTTAGCGCGCGGCAAACCGAACAGACCGTAAGTCATGGCGGCAACACCCTGCACGCCCCCCATGGCCAGAATGCTGTCGGCCCCGCAGATATGCGCCGCATAAACGATGGCAGGCGCAACCCCTTCGCCAGGGCGCGGAGGCGAGCACGCTGTGATGTGGCGACATCCCGCAACTTTCGCTGTGGTCACTGTCATAATCGCACTGGCGATGTGGCTGTATCGCCCCCCTGGCACGTAACACCCTGCAGCATCCACTGGAATTGCCTTCTGCCCGGCAATGAAGCCCGGAACGATCTCGGTCTGAACGTCAGATACGGTCGCTTTCTGCGTCTCGGCAAAGCGCCGAACATTGTCGTGGGCGAAACGGATGTCGGCTTTCAACTTTTCGGAAACTTTTGCACAGGCGGCCTCAATCTCAGCCGGGGTCAGCAAGACATTCCCTTCGTACTTGTCGAACTTGGCGGCGTATTCTCTTGCCTTTGCATCACCGCCCGCCTCGATATCGGTCAGAATTGTCTTCACCGTATCATGCACCTCTGAGGCGTGTGATTGAGCCGTTAAAGTTGCCTTTTTCAGATATTCACGAGGCATGTTCAGCAGGTCCTATTGGTAGATTTCAGGTAGCAATGTTGTCGACACGGCTGGCACGTAGGCGATCAGGATCACCACGATCAGCATGGTCAATACGAAAGGCACGGCTCGGGCGGCAATCTTCAGAATGGATTCACCGGTAATGCCAGATACGACGAACAGGTTCAGCCCCAGCGGCGGGGTGATAAAACCCACTCCCAGCGCGGTGATCATCATGATGCAGAACTGGATCTCATTCATGCCGATATTGTCCGCTAGTGGTTTCAGGATCGGTGCCAGGATGACGATATTCGGCGTCGTCTCCATGACGCAGCCCGCTGCGATCAGGATGCCGATCATCAACAGGATCAGCAGATACGGATCGTCTGTCAGCGAGGTCACCGAAGTGACAAACCCCTGAGGAACACCCATGATCGCCAGCGCCTCGGCCAGCGGAGCTGAAAAGGCGATGATCGGCAGGATCACCCCGTTCACCTTTGCAGAGCTGACCAGCATCGACGGAAAATCCGCCAATGTCAGCGTACGCAGGATGAAGCCCATGATGATGGTGACGACAACGGCCGTTGCGCCGGCTTCGGTCGGGGTCAGGCGACCTGAGAAGATGCCGTAAAAAATGATCCCCGGCACGATGAACGCGTACCAGCCCGATTTCAGCGCCTTGCCCAGATTGGCCAACCACTCCCCCATGGTCATCATGCCGCCACCTTCGTAAGCGTAAAGGCGGTTCATGATGATGTTGGTGATCAGGATCGACACCAGGATAGCCAGACCCGGGATCAGAGCGGCCAGAAAAAGCGTTGATGCGGAGATGCCCAGCACAAGGCCGATGATGATATAGGCGATTGAGGGCGGTATCAGGATGCCCGTGCAGGCACCGGCCGCGACCAGAGCACAGGCGTAGGGGCGCGGATACCCGCTTTCCACCAACCGGTTGATGGTCATCCGACCCACCGCAGCAGCCCCCGCAGCATCCGACCCCGAAATTGCGGCAAACATTCCGCAGACCAGCACCGTGGCCGATCCAAAGCCCCCCTTGGCGAAGCATGTCAAAGCCTCGGCAACATCCAGAAACTTGCGTGACAACCCTGTCCGAACCAAAACATCCCCGGTCAGGATAAACAAGGGCACAGCAGTCAGGGCAAAAGCGTCGATGCCAGTAAACAGGCTCTCTCCGACAAGGCTGAGAGGAAGGTCACCGGACATGATCAGCATCACAATCGCTGCTGTCCCAATGGCGGCCCAAACGGGCACGGCCAAGGCAATCAGGCCTACGAACAGGATCACCGGCAGGTAAAAATCCCAGCCCAGTTCAACGGTTTGATTGAGGGAATTCCAAAGCATCCGGTCTCTCCTCAGTCAAACAGCTTGTCACCTTCGAAGACGGGCGTGCCGTCGCGAAGGCATTTCAGATCGCGTAACAGGGATTGGATCAGCCGCCAGATCATCAGGGCAAACCCGGTCGGCACAGCCATCAGGAACCAAACCTTGGAAATCCGCAAACCGTCCGTAACGGAACCAAACTTGGCCGAAACGTGAACCGCTTCATACGACCAGTAGAGTGCGATGATCGCCACCATGAACATCACCAGATCGCCGAAGATATAAAGCAGTGCCTTGGGGCGCGGCCCGACATAGTGCATGATCACATCGATCCGAATATGGGCGCGCTCTTTCACCGCGGCAGCAGCACCAATCCAGGCAAGGTAGATAAAGGAATACCGCACGATTTCCTCGCCCCAGATCGAGGAATAGGCGAATATCTCGCGCCGCAGCACCTCGATGGCCATGGTGATTACCAGCATCACGTAGAACACCAGCAGCAACCAGCGTTCGGCGTTTCGGTCAATGTTCTGAAGAACGGTCATCTGATCCTCCGGCGATGGAACAGCCAAGTCCGCACCTGCCTTGACGGGCCACTGTCGGCCGCGCAGTACAAGATCGTGGACGCCCGCAGGCGCCCACGGGTTTCGCCTTAGGCGTCGTGGACGTAGTATTTGCCCTGCGTACCAGCCGCTTCGACCAGCTTCTCAAAGTTGTCCATCGAACCGGCCAGTTCCGTCTTGAACGGATCCCATTCCGAACGCTGATACCCACCGGCATCCTGCCATTCCGCCAGCTGATCATCGCTGAGCGAATGGAATTCAACACCAGCTTTGTTCAACTCGGCCATGGCATAGGCGCGGGCCGACGGAACTTTGGACAGGTTCTGATGACCGGTCATCTCAGCACCCCACATGATGCCTTCCTGCACGTCTGCAGGCATCGAGTTGAACCACTCCAGATTACAGGAATAAACCTGACTGTCCGGAACGGCCTGCGTAAAGGTCACATGGCTAAGGATGTCCTTGAAACCGAAAACATAAAGCGCCCCGACCGACGGATCGAGCGCGTCGGCAACACCCTGCTTGATCGCAGAAGGTGTTTCGCCCCATGCCACAGGTGTCGGGTTGGCACCGACCATACGATAGTATTGTTGCAGCATCTTTGATCCGGGAACACGGAACTTGATCCCACTCATGTCGCCCGGGGTTATGACCGCATTGCCACCCTGCCGGACAGCGACAACACGCGGATCGATATTCACGTAAAACAGGGCCTTGAAGCCTGCCGCTTCGACCTTGGGGTGGACTTCGCTTTTCCACGTGTCCGAATGGACAAGGTTGGTGAAGCGCTGGTTCGATCCGCACAGATACGGCATGTTGATCAGGTCGACCGTGGACGCGAAAGGTGCAAAATTCGACAGCGAGTGCTGCGCGGCCTGAATGGTTCCACCCTGTACTTTCTGCACCAGCGCGCCGCCTGCGCCAAGCTGGCCGCCGGGGGCCAATTTGACATAGACCTTGCCGTTGGTAGCATTCTGGATGTTTTCCTTCAGGTCCAGCTGCATGATCGGATAGCTGCGCGACGCGCCCAGCACGTAGGCTGTCGCCACTGTCATAACATGGTCTGCGGCCTTTTCGCGCTCACTCTCTTCTTTTGCGGTTTGCGCGGAGGCCTTAGAAGACCACAAAACACCCCCTGCCCCAGCAACCAATGCGGCCGTGAACGCGCCACTCGCGCTCAGCTTCAGAAAGTTGCGACGTTCTGTTGACGCCAGTTCAATCTTGTCGTTGTTCATGAATTGCCCTCCCAAGCAAAAGTTCAGCTGCCGTCTGTTGCGTTTCGGTCAGCTTCCTTTTTCAGAATTGCGACAACGAACAAAATCGAGGCCGCGAACAGAACCAACATCTCTCCTACGTCGCCGAGAAATGCGCTGCCTGCGAAAGCACCCAGTGCAACGTTTGCGAAATAGATCGCGAAAACGACGATGGATGCAGCAAGGACCATTTCCGGGACTCCCTTTCAGAATCGGCTCAACACCTTTGTAAGCGCTTACATCAATATTGCAAGCGCTTACATTGATGCTTTCATCATTTCAAAAATGCGATTAACTTAAGCCAACCGGAATTGAGAGTTCGAGAATGTCAAAACATCGGTCTGCTCCGACACTGGATGACGTTGCCAAGGCCGCGGGCGTATCGACCGCGACAGTGTCCCGCTGTCTGAACAACCCGCAGCAAGTTGTTGAAGCTACGCGCAAACGTGTCCTTTCGACGGTCGAAGAATTGGGGTACACGCCGAATTTCGCGGCCCGTGTGATGGCGGCAAAGCGGTCATTTACCATTGGTGCCATCATCCCCACCATGGAGAACGCGATATTCGCAAGAGGGTTACAAGCGTTTCAGGAAGAAATTCATCAGCGTGGCTACACGCTGCTGGTCTCCAGTTCAGCTTATGAACCCGAAGCGGAAAAGGATCAGATCCGAACCCTGGTTGCACGGGGTGCAGATGGATTGTTGCTGATCGGTCATGACAGGGACGCAGATATTTACGATTACCTGGACAGACGGAAAGTGCCCGCGCTGGTTGCCTGGTCCTTTCTGCCGGATAAACCTGTGCCGTCAGTTGGGTTCGACAACCGCAAGGCCATGAAAGCGCTGGCAGACCAGATCATCAGACAAGGACATAC
>NZ_JBXWSG010000067.1:0-21827 GCF_059613305.1 Ruegeria sp. BHSB056
GAACCCGAAAAAACACCCGATCCGGAAACCTCGGATCAGGTTCAAGCCGAACCTTCAGCCGAGGGTGAAGGCGGCGAAGCAAAAAAAGGTTGGTTCAAGCGCGTATTGGGCGGTTGAACCGTTGGAATTCAGGGAGGAGAAAGTCATGAAAATTTCCATGACCGTGAACGGCAAGGCCGTCAGCGGCGAAGTCGAGGGCCGGACATTACTGTCCGGCTTTCTGCGCGAGCAACTGTCATTGACGGGCACGCATGTCGGCTGTGACACGGCCCAGTGCGGCGCCTGCGTTGTACATGTGAATGGTCAGGCCGTGAAGTCGTGCAATATGCTGGCGGTCGAAGCCGACGGTGCTGATGTTGGCACCATCGAAGGTCAGGCAAATGCGGACGGTTCGCTGAACGTGATCCAGCAAGCTTTTCAGGATCATCACGGCCTTCAATGCGGGTTCTGTACTCCGGGTATGGTGATGAGCGCCGCAGCGCTGCTGAAAGACAACCCGCGCCCATCTGAGGCCGAAATCCGGAAGTACCTGGAAGGCAACCTGTGCCGCTGCACAGGCTACCACAATATCGTCAAGGCGATCATGGCCGCCTCAGGTCAGGACGTCGGCAGTATCGCCGCGGAATGATGCCGCTGCGGGCGTAAACGTTGCGCCCGTGGGACAAGTGAAGGGTGCAGCAGCATCCGTTTATGGGAGGAGAACAAGCAATGCCCAAAGACAGTGGCATCGGAGCCAGTTCCAAGCGACGCGAGGACGTCCGCTTTCTGACCGGAGCAGGCAACTATACCGACGACATCAACATACGTGGTCAGGCTTACGTATATTTCCTGCGGTCCGACATCGCGCATGGTCGGATCAATTCTGTAGATACATCATCTGCCGAAGGTATGCCCGGTGTGGTCAGAGTATTCACCGGCAAAGACTTTGAAGGCGTGGGCGGAATGCCCTGTGGCTGGGAAGTGACCGACAAGCACGGCGCGCCGATGCAGGAACCACCACACCCAATTCTGGCACAGGGCAAGGTGCGCCATGTGGGCGATCCCATTGCCGCCGTGGTGGCTGACAGCCTGGAACAGGCCCGTGACGCGGCCGAGGCTATTGATCTGGATATCGAGGAACTGCCCGCCGTGATCGACATGAAATCCGCGGCGCAGGAAGGCGCGACGCTGGTTCATGACGATCTGAAAAACAACATCTGCTATGACTGGCAGTTGGGTGAGGCCGACGACGCCAAGGTGAACGACGTCTTTGCCAATGCCGCGCATGTCACCACTTTGGATCTGGTGAACAACCGGCTGGTCGCCAACCCGATGGAGCCGCGCGTGGCTGTGGCCGAGTACAGCAGGGGCACGGATGAATATACGCTCTATACCACTTCGCAGAACCCGCATGTCATCCGCTTGTTGATGTGCGCGTTCGTTCTGGGTCTGCCGGAACATAAAGTCCGCGTCGTAGCCCCGGATGTGGGCGGTGGTTTTGGCACCAAGATTTTCCATTACGCAGAAGAAGCGTTCTGCACCTTTGCCGCCAAGGCCTGCAACCGGCCCGTCAAGTGGACAGCCAGCCGGTCCGAGGCATTCATGTCGGATGCGCAGGGTCGTGACCATGTCAGCACGATTGAACTGGCTCTGGATGCGGATAACAATTTCATCGGCCTGCGGACCAACACCTATGCCAATCTGGGCGCCTATCTGTCGACCTTCTCCAGCTCGGTTCCGACATGGCTGCACGGGACGCTGATGGCAGGCAACTATAAGACCCCGGTCATTCAGGTGAATGTGAAGGCGATGTTCACAAACACGGTGCCGGTGGACGCCTATCGCGGCGCTGGTCGACCCGAAGCAACCTTCCAACTGGAGCGTGTCATCGACAAGGCTGCGCGCGAGTTAGGTGTCGATCCGATCGCCCTGCGTCGCCAGAATTTTGTCACGCAGTTCCCCTATGACACGCCAGTCGCGCTGACCTATGACACCGGGGATTATAACGGGACCATGGACAAGCTTGAGGCCGCTGCTGATCTTGCGGGCTTTGCCGCACGACGCGCGCAGAGTGAGGCCAAAGGCAAGCTGCGCGGTCTCGGCGTCAATTGCTATATCGAGGCTTGTGGTATCGCGCCTTCGAATATCGTCGGCATGTTGGGAGCCCGTGCAGGTCTTTACGACGCGGCGACAGTTCGGGTGAACGCCACCGGCTCGATCAGTGTGATGGTTGGCGCACACAGCCACGGGCAAGGCCATGAAACAGCCTTCCCGCAGGTCGTGGCCGACATGATCGGCATCGACGAGTCAATGGTCGAGATCGTGCACGGGGACACCTCGAAGATCCCGTTCGGCATGGGCACTTATGGCTCACGCTCGCTGGCGGTCTGCGGCTCGGCTATGGTCAAGGCCACCGAAAAGGTGATCGACAAGGCCAAAAAGATCGCAGCCCACCTGTTGGAGGCGTCCGAGGCAGATATCGAACTTAAGGACGGTCAGTTCAGCGTTGCGGGGACCGACAAGTCGGTGGCGTGGGGGGATGTGACCCTTACGGCCTATGTCCCGCACAACTATCCGCTGGAAGTTGAACCGGGGCTGGAGGAAACCGCGTTCTATGACCCGGCCAACTTTACTTTCCCGGCAGGGGCTTATGCCT
This sequence comes from Ruegeria sp. BHSB056, assembly GCF_059613305.1. Taxonomy (NCBI): domain Bacteria; kingdom Pseudomonadati; phylum Pseudomonadota; class Alphaproteobacteria; order Rhodobacterales; family Roseobacteraceae; genus Ruegeria; species Ruegeria sp. BHSB056. Next base: position 2,636 of record NZ_JBXWSG010000067.1, read on the forward strand.
GTGAGGTCGAGGTAGACCCCGACACTGGTCAGGTCAGTATCGAGAAGTTCACGGCAGCGGATGACTTTGGCAACATCGTCAATCCGATGATCGTAGACGGTCAGGTACATGGCGGTATTGGTCAGGGCATCGGTCAGGCCCTGCTGGAGAACTGCGCCTATGACGAGAACGGCCAATTGCTGAGCGCGTCGTTCATGGACTACGCGATGCCACGCGCCGATGACGTCCCGTTCTACGGCGTGGATCATTCCAGCCAGACGCCCTGTACGCACAATCCGCTTGGTGTGAAGGGTTGCGGCGAGGCCGGAGCGATCGGCTCACCGCCAGCGGTGGTCAACGCGGTGCTGGATGCGTTGAACTCGGGTGGAAGGGTTGTTGATCATATCGACATGCCGATGAGCCCGTCACGCGTTTGGACGGCGATGCATGGTTGAGAGGTTGGGGTGCGAGGGGCCAGCCCCTCGCGCTCCCCGGAATATTTATAGCCAGATGAAGGGCGGATCAGCGCCTTTCGGAAAGGAAGAACGAAATGTACAATTTCGAGTTTGAGAAGCCCTCGACCATTGCTGACGCGGTTGCAGCATTGGCAGCAGAGGATGCGCAGGCGTTGGGAGGCGGGCAAACCCTGATCCCGACATTGAAACAGCGATTGGCGGCACCGTCCAAACTGGTGTCGATGGGCGGCATTGCCGAGATGCACGGCGTCTGCGTTGATGATGACGGCTCGGTCTCTGTTGGGGGTGCAACACCTCACGTTGTCGTTGCTCGCGACGCTGCGGGGTCTTATCCCGCGTTGGCGGCATTGGCTGGACAAATTGGCGACCCGGCAGTGCGCAATCGTGGAACCATCGGTGGTTCGGTTGCGAACAATGACCCGGCAGCCTGTTATCCGGCGGGCGTGCTAGGATCCGGCGCGACCGTCGTGACCAATACGCGTCAAATTTCGGCAGATGACTTTTTTCAGGGCATGTTCACCACAGCCCTGGATGAAGGAGAGATCATCACCTCGATCCGCTTTCCGGTTCCGCAGGCGGCAAGCTATCAAAAATTTCTGCAGCCAGCGTCGCGGTTTGCACTTGTTGGGGTATATCTGGCCCGTTTCACGGACGGTGTGCGTGTGGCGGTTACCGGGGCAAGTGAGGATGGCGTCTTCCGTTGGAGCGAAGCCGAGCAGGCGCTGAACAAGGAGTTCCGCCCGGACGCCTTGATGGACCTTCGGATCAACCCTGCCAACATGATCGCTGATTTACATGGCAGCAAGGAATACCGGGCGCATCTTGTGTCGGTCATGACCAAACGCGCCGTTGAAGCCTGCATGTAGACATTTCTCGACAAGATGCTCAAAAGCCCCGGTTTTTGCCGGGGCTTTTTCGTTGAGATATGGTTTTTAGTGTTTCGCCAAGGTCGGGCTGGCCAGCACCTTTTCGCTGTTTGAGGGTTGTGGCCAGTCTCTGCGCAAAAAAATCAGGCCACCCAATTCCGGGCGGCCTGATCAAGTCACAAGCTAAGCTTTCGCTTTATTCGGCGGCTTGTGCACCAGTAGCGGCGTGTTTGTCCCGCTGGCTGTCGCGGAACAAAGCTTTGGCCAGGGCAATACACATCAGACCCATTACAGCAGTAAAGGGCAATGCACCGATGATCATTGCGTTTCGCAGCGCATCCATCGGGTTGTTTTCGCCCGCCGCGAGGATCAGCGCGCCGATCACAGCCGTCAGGATGACACCCCAGATGATGCGGTGCTTGATGCCCGTCTCCTGGCTGCCTCCCGACATGATGGTATTCATCACCAGAATGCCCGAGTCTGCCGACGTGACGAGGAATGTCATGATCAGGATCACGCACATCACGTTCAACATTGACAGCAGACCACCGTCAATCATGTAAGATAGTGTCACGAACAGCTTGTTGGTGTTCGATGCGCCGATGATTGCACCTTCTGCAGCGCCTGCCAGTTCCAGATCAATCGCAGTTCCTCCCAGAACAGTCATCCATGCAAAGCACACCAAAGCCGGGGCGAACACACAGCCTACGATGAACTCGCGGACAGAGCGTCCTTTCGAAATGCGCGCGAGGAACAGGCCCACGAAGGGCGAGAACGCAATCCACCAGGCCCAGTAGAACGTGGTCCAACCCGATTGCCAGCCGAACTGACGCCCCTGCTCACCCGCCGCATAAACGGCTGCCAGGGTTGCTTCATCCAACTCTGCTGCTGCCCCTTCCAAGCCACTCTTGAAACCGTCAAAGCTGCCCCACGCATTGGTAGCTCCGCCCATCAGATCATTGGCATGGGCTTGTGCTTCGGCAGGCAAAGCCGCAGCGAAGGCTTCAACTGACAGCGGGCCATAGGCGTTAAAGCTGAGCGACAGGATATGCAGGATATAGTCGACCATTGCCGTGCCATAAGTGGTCATGGCAAAGACGAACGAGCCGAAGACGATAAATGTGCCCAACAGGATGATCGACAATACGAGGTTCAGGTTCGACAGGTATTTAACACCACGACCAACGCCTGATACGGCCGAAATAATCGACAGACTCATGATGATGACCAGACCGGCGATCAAACCTACTTTGCTTGGGGTTGGAACTTCGCCACCCAGATCCATGACCCATTCCATACCGGTGATGGCATAAAGCCCGTCGATGAACTGGCTGACACCATAGCCGATGGTGACGGAAACACCGAGGATCGTCGCAACAACACCCAGAACGTCAACCACATGGCCGAAGAAGCCATTGACGAAGCGGCCAAACAGAGGCGTCAGCGCCGAACGGATGGTGAGAGGCATGTCGCGGGTATAAGCGTAATATGCCAGCGACAAACCGGTCACCACATAGATGGCCCAAGCGTGAAACCCGTAGTGCAAGAAGGTATAGCGGTAAGCCGACTGCAGTGCTTCGGGCGTATTACCTACGACAGCACCGGACACAACTTCTGGGTTCGAACCCCACAGCCCCAGTGGTTCTGCGGTTGCAAATACCATCAGACCAACACCCAGACCGGCACCGAACATCATGGAGAACCAAGAGAAGTTCGAAAACTCGGGCTTTTCACCGGGTGTTCCCATCACACGGCGACCCGTGGACGGAATAGCGGCGACAACGGCCAGAAAAACAAGGAACAACCCGACAATGACAATGTAGAAGCTGTTGAAAAGCTCGAGCAACCGCCCGTTCAGGCTGCCAAGCGTTCCGTTTGCGTTTGCAGGGAATACCAATGCCCACAGAACCAGCGCGACCATAATGGCCTTGCTGATCAGGGCAATTGGGACGCTGTAGTTTTCATAAAAACCGGCATCCGCCGTTTTTATCTCAACGTCTGTGAATGGTTCGGGTATCGACATGTTGCGTTTTCCTCCGTGTGTTCGCCGTTTTTTTTGTTCTTTTGAGTTCCGTTTGGGATGCACTGTGCCGGACGGCGTAAACAAACATGCACAATGCACCAAACAGTGAGTGGGTAGTGTTCAGATCAACTGGCATTTGCGGCAAGTCCACACGCTCAAGTGGCATCTCCTACCGCTCTTTTCCTCCCGGATTTTTGCCGCCTGCAAAATCTGTTTGTCCTTAGTGACCTATCAGTTTGCCGTTGAACCTGCTTGCAGCTTCGCAAGAAGTGGTTGCGCCCTTCAATTCGAAAAAACCTATATCGGAGGTTTGGGCTGCTCGCCCGAGAATCCGACCCTTATGCGACTCGAAACGACCATCTTGACGGCTCTTATAACATGTTAGCGACAACAGATGGAGGGCGTGATTGTAACTCCATTCACAGTTTCAGAACCAGTATGTCGGACTTTGCCCGCGAAACGCATGTGCACAGGAACTCATGTGTTTCCTGCTCTTGCGGGGTGAGTATACCGTCGCGATGATCAACTTCGCCGGATACGACATCAACGATACAGGTTCCGCAAAGCCCTTCGGAGCAGCCGAAATCAACCTGCACACCATTGGCCTGCAAAACCTCCAGAATGGATTGATCCTTGCCAACGGGATAGACCGCTCCGGTCGACTGGATCTTGATCTGGAAATCGGCGTTCGGGGCATGCTCAATGTCCGACGCGGCGGCGAACCGTTCAAAGTGTATCGCGCCGCCGCGCAGCAAGGCACCAGCTTCCAGTACCGCGTTCAACATCGGTTCAGGGCCGCAGGTATAAACGTCTGCGCCCATCGGCATCGATTGCATGACCGATCTCAGATCGAATACCCCGTCTGTGTTATCACAATGCAAGTGATACCATTCATCCAGACCAAGTGCCCGGAATTGTGCATCCATCGCCGCGTATTCTTTTGATCGAACAAGATAATAGACACGAAAATCCTGCCCTCGGTTCAGCAGCTCACGTGCCATTGCAACCAGTGGTGTGGCCCCAATACCGCCAGCGATCAAAGTGACGTGCCGATCATGGCTTTCGAGTTTGAAGTGGTTGCGGGGACCGCCGATTTCGACGGTCGCGCCCTTCTGCAGGTCATGCATCGCCAGTGACCCGCCTCGCCCTTCGTCTTCGCGTTTGACGGCCACGTTGATCAGGCACCCATCCTGGCTCCAGCTCCACAGCGAGTATTGCCGTATCAGACCGTCTTCAAGATGGATGTCCACATGCGCCCCGGGCTCGAGGCTGGTGAAGCGCCCGCTTTCGATCTCGAAGCAGAAATCAGTGGTGTCGGGGCTGAGCGATGTTTTTCGCACAAGGCGGGCGACTTGAGTATCCATCACTTGTCCTGTTCGGTCTCACGTGGCGTACATTCTGCGTCGTTCAGCAAACAACAGGAAAAAAGATAGATTTCAATTGCAAAATTTCTAACATTCGGGTGAATTGAACTCACCCAGAGTTCGAAAGCCAACAAACCTCCATGTCTCGACGCCACTACAACCTTCCTCCACTTACGACACTATCGGCCTTTGAAGCCGCCGCTCGGCATCTCAGTTTCAAAGAAGCCGCAAGCGAGCTTTCCGTGACGCCGGGTGCCGTCAGTCATCAGATAAAGGCGCTGGAAAGCGAGCTGGGCGCGGCCCTTTTTGTCCGAAAGCACCGCGGCGTGGAACTGACCGAGGATGGGCAAGACCTGTTTGAGGCCCTCGGCACTTCGTTCCGCCAGATTTCAAAGGTGCTTGAGAAGATTCGCAGCAATGATTCCGAAAACCACGTAACCGTTGGGTCAACCACTGCCGTCGCCGCACTTTGGCTGTCGCCGTCTGTCATCCGGTTCTGGCAGGATTATCCGCACGTAAAAGTGAACCAGATGGCACAGGACAAGGCGTTCACGGACCGGCCGGATATCGACTTGTTCATCCGCTATGGCCGGGACGCGAACGCGCAACTCACGCACACGAAACTGTACCGCGATATCCTTACACCCGTTTGCAGCCCCCAGATGGCCGCGGACCTTAAAGGGGCCAGTCTTGAAGACCTCGTGCAGCGGCGTTTGATCCATCTTGAAACGCAGGACAGCACCTGGACGACCTGGTCATCCTGGTTCCATGACCTCGGATTTTCCGGGGTTGTTCCTGTGGGATCGCGGGTGAACAGCTATGCGCTTGCCCTTCAGGTCGCGCGTAAAGGCGCGGGTCTTGCGTTGGGGTGGAAACGTCTGGTCCAGCCCATGCTCGCATCGGGGAAACTCGTGGCATTAGAGGAGTTCAGCCTGCCCGCCCCGGACAATTTCTATCTTGTCGGTCGCCCGGACGATCAGCTCTCGGAAGGGGCGCTGGCTCTCAAGAATTGGTTGCTTAACGAACTGTCTCAGGGCTCGGTTTAGCCTGCCTCAATTTGCCATTAGGATTTTTAGTATTGAACGTGGACGGCCGCAGCCGCCAATGGATGCAGCGATAAACTCATTCAAAATCACTCAGGAGTGGCCGATGAACAAGCACGCACCGCTTTCGTCTGTTCTGACACCGGTAAACACCGCAAAGGGTCTGCCGAACGAGCATTATATTGATCCCGCAGTTTTTGCCGAAGAACGGGATGCGGTCTTGTTTGCGAACTGGTCCGGCATCGGCTTTGGCAAAGACATTCCCGAGGCGGGCGACGCGTATCCGATCGATTTCCTGGGTGTGCCGCTCTTGATGGTTCGCGATCGCGACGGTCAGATCGGCGTGTTCCAGAACACCTGTCGCCATCGCGGCATGATTTTGGTCGACAAGCCGCAAAAAATCCGCGGCGCGATCCGCTGCCCCTATCACAGCTGGTGCTATGGCCTGAATGGTGAACTGCGGACCGCCCCTCATGTCGGTGGCCCCGGGCAAAACACCCATGAAGATCTGGACTTCGCCGAGTTGGGCCTTATCCGCATCCGCTCGTATGTCTGGCGGGATGTTGTCTTTGTCAATGTCAGCGGCGACGCGCCGGAATTCGAAGATGTCCATGGCGAGTTGATGGAACGCTGGAAAGAATTCGATCAACCGATGTATCACGGTGGCGCTGGCGCATCGGTTTATCTTGAGTTGAACTCGAACTGGAAACTGGCTGTTGAGAACTACTGCGAAAGCTATCACCTGCCTTGGGTTCATCCCGGCCTGAACAGCTATTCGCGTCTGGAAGACCACTACAACATCAACGAATTGGGCAAATATTCGGGTCAGGGCACCTATGTTTACCGCCAGTTCGAGGGTCACGATGGCGAAAAGCTGGATGATTTCGAGAATCTGAGTGAGCAGTGGAATGACGGCGCGGAATATATCGTCGTTTACCCGAATACCCTGCTGGGTGTTCAGCGTGACCACGGCTTTGCCTTCCTCATCGATCCGATCACGCATGAGCGTTCGAACGAACGGATTGAGCTCTACTACGCCAAAAAACCCGAAGACGCACCCGAACACGAAGCGCTGCGTGCCAAGAATGCGCAACTGTGGAAAACGGTGTTCGAGGAAGACGTCTTTGTGGTTGAAGGCATGCAGAAAGGCCGTCATGGCGTGAAATTCGATGGTGGCCGTTTCTCGCCCGCGATGGACGGCCCGACCCATTGTTTTCATCATTGGGTGGCAACTCAGATCGAAAAAGCCCGGGCTGAAGTGTAAGCAATCCTGAAAATGTTGATCTGGTCAGGCCCTTCTGACCAGATCGCGGATCGGTTGTAACAACAGCAGACGGGACCGCGTTGCAGTCTTTTGTCTCCTAGAGGACAGCCGGTGTGAATTCACCGAAAGGGTCACAGTGGATCTGGACGAACTCGACAAACAACTCTTGCGGGCCCATGCGGAAAAAGATGTACCCGCATTGATCCGGCTGTATCACCAAGCGGCGATTTTGGCTGAACAGCGCCAGGATCATGAAGCCTCGTGTTTCTATCTGACCCACGCATTTGTGTTTGCTTTGGAATACGGCGCGCCGGAAGCAGATGAGTTGAACCTGAAGCTGTTTGAACGTGGCCGTGCACACCGATTGACGTTCTGACGAATTCGTTTGCATAAGCGTATCGCGCCGTCAGGCAATTCCCAATAGTTTGAGTTTAGCTGACTTCATTCGATCTCGAATTTTGTCGACATTGTCGATGGGCCCGTCTTCATGAAAGAACAAGCGCGAACGAAAACGCGCGAGATAGCCAAAATGCGAAACGAAGCTCAGGCCGTGGTCATCGGCGGAGGAGTGATCGGGTGCTCGATCCTGTATCATTTGACCAAACTGGGATGGTCGGATGTTGTTCTGTTGGAGCGGGACGAGCTGACCTCGGGGTCAACCTGGCACGCAGCCGCAAACATTCACGGATTGCACGACAGTACCAATATCAGCCGCATTCAGCATTACACGATGAGCCTGTATAAAGCGCTGGAAGCTGAAACCGGTCAAAGCTGCGGAGTATTCCAGCCCGGTTCGCTATACCTGGCCCAGACGGAAGAGCGCGAACATCAGCTGAAGCTACAGGCCGCAAAGGCCAGGCTGTATGGCATGAATTTCTATGAGATCAGCATTGAGGAAGCCCAGAAGCTGAACCCGCTGGTCAATTACGACGGCATCCGTTGCGTGATGTTCGAACCTGATGGCGGCAATGTGGACCCGTCGGGCGTGACCAACGCCTATGCGGTCGGCGCGCGTCAACGCGGGGCGCAGATTCACCGTTTCACTCCGGTCACCGCAACCGAGCAGCAGGAGGATGGCAGCTGGATCGTCAGAACGCCAAAAGGTGACATCAGGACACGCTGGGTGGTGAACGCAGCGGGCCTGTGGGGGCGCGAGGTTGCTGCACTGGCTGGGATCGAGTTGCCACTGCAACCTACTGAGCACCAGTATTTCGTAACCGAATCCATGGCGGATGTGAAAAGCCACAGCACCCGCCTGCCGTCTGTTTCGGACCGGGATGGAGAGTATTACCTGCGTCAGGAAGGCAACGGCTTGCTGGTCGGCGCCTATGAGAAAGACATGAGGTTCTGGGCCGAAGAAGGCACGCCGCTGGAATTTGCCCACGACCTGTTCCCTGATGATCTGGAACGGATCGAAGAGAACATGATGAACGCCATCGAACGCCTGCCCGCGGTTGGTGAAGCCGGGATCAAGCGTGTCATCAACGGCCCGATGATCTGGTCTCCGGATTCGAACGTTCTGATGGGGCCGGTGCCCGAGGTCGACGGCTATTTCTGCTGCAATGGTATCATCCCCGGCTTCTCGCAATCGGGTGGCATGGGCCTGATGGCAGCGCAATGGATCATCGAGGGTGAAACGGAATACGACATGTTCGCCTGGGATCTGGCGCGTTTTGACAGCTGGGCCACCAAGGCGTTCACCAAAGCGCGCGTGGCAGATCAGTACAGTCATCGGTTCGCGATCCATTTCCCCAATGAAGAACGAAGCGCCGGTCGTCCGGCACGTGTTCGCCCGATCTATGAGGCGCAGAAAGCCATGGGTGCGGTTTTTGGCCTGAACGCCGGTTGGGAACATCCGCTGTGGTTTGCTGCAACGCCCGGCACCAAAGACACGAATGGCTTTACCCGTCAGAACTGGTGGGGACCGGTGGGCGAGGAATGCAGGATGCTGCGCGACCGTGCCGGGATCATCGATATCTCGAACTTCGCCAAATATGTCTGCAAGGGTCCGGGTGCGGCAGACTGGCTGAACGCCGTCTTTGCCAACACCATGCCCAAAACCGTTGGTCGCTCCTGTCTGACCCCTCTTATTTCAAAGCGCGGCGGTATTGCAGGCGACTTTACCGTCACCCGCGTGGCTGATGAGGAGTTCTGGGTGATCGGCTCGGGCATGGCAGAGCGGTATCACAAGCGCTTTTTCAAACAGGTTCCGCTGCCTGAAGGCACCACTTTCGAAAGCAAAACCGAAGCGATGTGCGGTTTTAACGTGGCCGGACCCAACTCCCGTGACATCCTGCAACGACTGACCAACACATCGCTGGCAACCGAAGATTTCCCCTTCATGCGGTCCGCCAAGATCGAGCTGGCGGGGGTTCAGGTTCTTGCCCTGCGCGTCTCCTTTACCGGCGATCTGGGATGGGAGCTGCATTGCGACACCCAAGATCAGGCACGGCTCTACAATGCCTTGCTTGAGGCAGGCAAAGAGTTCGGGGCTGGCCCTGTTGGCAGCCGGGCGCTGATGTCTATGCGGGTCGAAAAGGGCTATGGGTCTTGGAGCCGAGAATACAGCCCGGAATATTGGCCGCATGAAGTGAGTCTTGATCGCCTCTGCAAGTTTGAAAAGGACTTCCTCAACAAGGCAGCTGCGCAGAAAGTGTTGCAGAACCCGGCTCGGGAACACCTGGTGATCCTGCACCTGAACGAAGCGGATGTGACAGCGTCCAACGCGGATGCAACAGGTGGTGAGCCGATCTTCAAGAATGGTGAAGGGATCGGCCGGGTGACCTCGGGCACCTATGGCTACACCGTCGGAATGTCGTTGGCCTTGGGATATGTGAAAAATGCCCAGCCAGGTGATGAGGTCGAGGTTATGGTTCTGGGGCGCCCACACAGGGCCACAATCCTGCATGAACCGCCCTTTGATGCCGCAGGAAAAGCGCTTAGGGCTTAAAACCGCAATAGCTCAAGGCGTTGCCCTTCGGGATATTCCGTCACTTCTGCCGGGATGATCGCCAATCCATCCGCTTGCGCAAGCAAAGCAACACGACCACTGTAGGACGGCTCCATCAGACGCAATCGGGGCCGTCCGTCCGGTGTGTAACCGTCAATCTGAACCGGGCGATATTCCTGTCGGCCTGCGGTACGGTACAAAGGTTCCGACAGAACTGCCTGCACGGCTGCCTGCGGTGTGTGGTGCAGACCGGCACGGCGCGCCATCATCTGCGATCCGATAATCTGCCAGGTCACAAAAGCAGAAACCGGGTTACCCGGCAGACCAATGTAAAGAGCACGGCCACGTCGACCGAACATGATCGGCTTGCCCGGTTTCATTGCGACTTTCATCACATCCGTCACGCCACCGATCTCGGTAAACAGACGCGGCATATGATCTTCATCGCCGACTGATACGCCACCGGTCGTGATGATCAGGTCAGAGGTTTCAGTCGCGCCCAGCAGGACCTGTTTCAAAAGCTCGGGGTCATCTTCAACCTGCCCCCGGTCCGTTAGGTCAATCCAGGGCTTCTGCAACAGCGCTAGCAGCATGTAACGGTTCGAGTTATAGATCTGCCCCGGTCCAAGGAGCTCACCCGGTTGGCACAACTCACTTCCGGTTGAAAAGATCGAAACCTTCAGCTTGCGAAGCACCACGACCTCGCCATACCCGGCGGATGCAAGGGCTGCCACCTCGCGCGGGCCAATCTCGCAGCCGCGCCGCAGGATCGGCGCTCCGGCATGAAGGTCTTCACCGGCACGCCGGATATGTTGCCCGGGCTTTGGACGGCGGCTGAAGCGAATTTGCCCCTCTACAACATCACAGTCTTCCTGCATGACGATGGCGTCGAAATCAGAAGGAACGGGCGCTCCGGTAAAAATCCTCAGCGCGCTACCCACAGGTGCAGCATGAGACCCGCTGTCCCCCGCCGCGATGCGACCCGCAACGGCCATCTGGAACAGGTTGGCATCGCCAAGATCGGCGGTTCGAACCGCATAGCCATCCATTGCCGAATTGTCGAAAGCGGGCATATTGACCTTGCTGAAACAGTCGCGGGCCAATATTCGCCCTATTGCAGCGGCCAAAGGCAGCGTTTCCGTTTCTGTGATCGGATCAGCAGCGGACCGGCCCCGGCACAGGGTCTCATCCACGCTCAGATACATATGCGCGTGTCGATCACAGCCGCATCCATCAGCCATATCCAGCCTCCAACTCTGCGAACATGTCTCCACCCATTCTAAGGTGGGCCAGGCTCGCTCAACCGACACGACGTCCGCTGTGCTGTCATTGACATAGGTCACGTGTCACCGCGTGGTGCTTCGAAACGACGGGATGGCGGGCTAAGCGTGACTTCCACTACAGTGGCTTCTCGGATGGTTCTCAGACCGGGATCAACTCTTCCTGATAAGCGAACAGCGCCGGTTGCCCACCCGTATGCAACAGCACAACTTTCTGGCCCTGTTGAATGGTGCCGTTTTCACGTAATTCCAACAAACCTGCAAAGGTTTTGGCCGAGTAGACCGGATCCAGAAAAATACCCTCGGCGCGCGCCATCAGTGCAAGCGCCTTCCGTGTGGACGGGCCTATTCGCCCGTATCCAGGAGGCAATGCGCCGTCCCATGTGAGGATGTCATTCATGACCAGAGCCGGGTCAAACATCATCATACCGGACAACCGTTCCAATATCTTTTGCAACCGCGCATGTTGCTGGTGGCGGTCGCGGCGAACGCAGATGCCAAAAACAGGCGCCGTGTTGCCAGCCAGACGCAGCCCGGCCAGAAACCCGCCATGGGTCGAACCGCTGCCGGATGGCACCACCGCCACGTCGAAATCGGCGATCTGATCCAGTAGTTCGGCGGCCCCGGCCACATAGCCTAACGCCCCCAAGGGCGGATGATCGATGCCCAAGTGAATTACATATGGCTTTCCGCCCTCATCGATCAGCTGATCTGCCCGAACGTGAAGGGCATTGTCGGCCCCGGCCTCGTCTTCTCCGGTGTGGTCGTGAATGTGCTCGGCACCCAGAAGCCGGGCCAGAAGAACATTTCCCGAGGAATAATAATGTTCTCCCATATCCGGTACGCGCTCTTCCAGTTGAAGCACGGCGTCCATCCCAAGCTTCGATGCAGCCATGGCAGCCGTGCGCACGAAATTGGACTGAACAGCGCCGGTGATCAGAATGGTATCTGCGCCCTGTTTCTGTGCTTCACCCATATAGAATTCAAGCTGTCGGGTCTTGTTGCCGCCAAAGCTCAACCCTGTCAGATCATCCCGTTTGATCCACAGATCCAGACCAAGCTGGTCGGACAGACGATCAAGCCGTTCAACCGGCGTAGCAGCTGTCATCAGTCTCGCGCGGGGGAAACCGGCCAATTTCTGTTCAATCGTCATGTCTGCGGTCCATCAACTCACCCACTCAGCATCGCGCGGGAAAGGGCATATCCGGTAAGAATAGTAAGGAAGGTGCTTGTGAGAAAGATCGCGGATCGGACTTGGCCTGTTCTCTGCCCCGAGAAATATCCAGGTGGCTCTATTTCTCGCTCGGGTCGCTTTCCGCGTAATTTCGCAATACATCCATGTCAGCAATTTCCGCGTGGTTTCGGTTGATCTTCACCCCGACTGGTTTCAACCTCGAAAACGCGCGGCTCAGGCTTTCGGGTTTCATCCCCAGACGCCCGGCGATCAGCATCTTGTCATACGGCAGTTCAACTTCGCACTGGCCGGCATCGCAATCACACAGGTTCAGCAGGAATTCCGCGACACGCTGCGCACCGGTCTGGGCCTTGAGCTGTTCGAGCTGCGCCACCAGGGAATGCAGATGCGTGAATGTGGCCGCCAGAATGGACACGCAAATTTCCGGATCTTGCTTCATCAGCGACAGAAGCACCGGACTTGGGATGTGCATGATCTCGCAGGGGGATACCGCCTCGGCCGAAACGGGATAGCGCACATTGCGCAGCGCAACGGCTTCGCCAAAGCTTTCACCGCGCGTGAAAACGCTCACCACGGCTTCGGCACCGGTCGGGGAAATGCGAAACAGCTTGACCCAACCAGCCAGTACAACATGTACGGCCTTGGCCTCTTCCTCTTGCAGAAAGATCGTCTCGCCCCGGTCGTATTGCCGCCAGACGGCCTGACGCAGCAGAGTATCGACATGTTGCTCTGGCAGGCTTCGCAAGAGCAGTGACTGCCGCGCAATTATCTTTTGTGCCTCGTGTGACAAGAAGGCAGCCCCTTATTCGTCCGCTCCGGGAACACCCCCGGATGATCAACCCCGAGACATGCTATGCCAAAGCCAGCGCGGGGGTGCCACCCTTTTCTCGGTCTCCAACTTGACTATTGTCATGTAAGGGCGGGCGCCACTGGCATAGGTTCAACGAAATTTCAGTTATCCGGGGAGCACGCCAGATGGACTTCGAGCAATTTTTCAGCCAGAGCCTCGACACTTTGAAAGACGAAGGCAACTACCGGATTTTCATCGACCTGCAACGCCGTCGTGGCGCGTTTCCGAACGCGCGTCAAACCGACGGGCCGGTTCAGCGGGATGTGCGGATCTGGTGCTCAAATGACTATCTGGGCATGGGTCAGCACCCTTCGGTGATCTCTGCCATGCACGACGCACTGGATCGCTGCGGAGCAGGCGCTGGCGGTACGCGCAATATCTCGGGCACCACGCATGATCACGTTCTGCTTGAGGCTGAGCTGGCTGATCTGCATGGGAAAGAAGCCGCGTTGCTGTTCACCTCGGGATATGTGTCGAACTGGGCTGCTTTGGGGACATTGGCCGCGCGAATTCCCGGGCTGATCGTGTTTTCTGATGCACTCAACCACGCCTCGATGATCGAAGGTATCCGGCATTCGCGTGCCCAGAAGGTGATTTGGAAACATAACGACTTGGCGGATTTGGACGCCAAATTGGCCGCAGCGGATCCCGACGCACCCAAAATGATCGCATTTGAATCGGTTTACTCCATGGATGGCGATATCGCCCCCATCAAGGAAATCTGCGATCTGGCTGACAAATACGGCGCGATGACCTATCTGGACGAGGTTCATGCCGTCGGCCTTTACGGCCCGCGTGGTGGCGGGATTGCTGAACGCGATGGATTGATGGATCGCCTGACGGTCATCGAAGGTACATTGGGCAAAGCGTTCGGCGTGGTTGGTGGGTATATCGCGGCCTCAGCCGCGCTGTGTGATTTTGTCCGCAGCTTTGCCAGTGGCTTCATCTTCACGACTGCCCTACCCCCATCGATTGCAGCCGGCGCTGCCGCATCGATCCGGCATTTGAAGCATTCAAGTGCAGAGCGTGACTTGCAAAAGACCCGCGTGGCGCAGGTACGCGCCCGATTGGATGCCGAGGGCATTCCGCATTTGCCCAACCCCAGCCATATCATCCCGGTGATGGTTGGCGACCCTGTGAAGTGTAAATTCATTTCGGACACCCTGCTTGAGGAGTTTGGCATCTACATTCAGCCGATCAACTATCCCACGGTTCCAAAAGGAACCGAGCGCCTGCGGATCACGCCGTCACCCGTTCATACGGATGAGGATATCGATCATCTGGTGGGCGCCCTGTCGGCGCTGTGGCAGCGCTGTCAGATCGCGCGGATGCCAATGGCCGCACAATAACCTAAGCGTCCCTTTGCTTGGTAACCTGCCGTCCCTTTTAGGGGCGGCTTTTTTCAGATCAGGTAAAGTGCGAAGATCACAGCAGAGAAGCCCGTCAGAACCAAGGTGAAGCCACGCAGCCAGCCCGGGCTTTCAGCCAGGTCCAGATATCGGGCCAGAATCACACGGGTTTTGATCAGGGCAAGGAGCAGGATACCGCCTGCAATGAGTGCGTCAGGCGTTTTCATCAGGGTCAAAAGCGTTGAAGCCAGACTGAGCGCCAAAAGCGCCAGCCACGCGCCGGTGAGTGAGTTCGGACGCCTCCGGCGGGAGTATTTAGCAAAAGATGAAGTTGCCGGCATATTGTTTATCCCAGAAGATAAATCACGGGAAACAGCACGATCCAAACCAGATCGACCATGTGCCAGAACTGTGCGCCCGCCTCGATGTTACGAGGATCATCGCGCCACGCGACCAGCAACAGGATACACACCCCGGCCAGAACATGCGCCGCGTGAAATCCTGTCAGCAGGTAGTAGAACATGAAAAACGGGTGGGTTTCATAGGTAATGCCCTGCCCCGCCTTTCCAGCATATTCCACGCTTTTGACAACCAGGAATGCGATCCCAAGTACGGCCGCCCCTGTCAGGGCAAGCCTGGCCTTGAACCGGAATGCTGCGCGGCGCCAGTTCAGGGCCTGCG
This sequence comes from Ruegeria sp. BHSB056, assembly GCF_059613305.1. NCBI lineage: Bacteria > Pseudomonadati > Pseudomonadota > Alphaproteobacteria > Rhodobacterales > Roseobacteraceae > Ruegeria > Ruegeria sp. BHSB056. The sequence continues at coordinate 17,956 of NZ_JBXWSG010000067.1, forward strand.
CGGCCAGGTAGCCAGATGTGACCAGTATTGCAGTGTTAAAGGCTGCACCTGTTCGATAAAGATGCGATTGCGCCTCGGCAAAGCCTGCAGGGTCGGTCAGGCGAACGCCCATGAACGCGATCAGCCCGGCACCAAAAACCAGCAGCTCACTGATAATCAGAACCCACATCAGCAATTCGCCCGGAAGCTCGTCGATGAAAGAAGTTTCGCTCATGCTCCGACCAGTTGGCGGTAGATCTGCGGTAGGGCCATGGTCAAGCGGTGTGGGTCAGGAATAACCGCAAACCCACCCTGTCCGAACATGCGCGGGAACCAGCTTTTGCCGGTTTTGTCGATGGTGACGCCAAAAACCGATTGCCCGGCGCGGCGTGCCTCGCGCACGGCCATGCAGGTGTCTTCAATACCGTGGCGCCCTTCGTAATGGTCAAGGTCATTGGGTTTGCCATCGGTGATCACCAGCAACAGGCGGCGTTTGCGGGTCTGGCTTGCCAAATCCTTTGAACAGTGGCGGATCGCGGCCCCAAGCCGTGTGTAATGACCGGGTCGCAGCGACGCGATACGTTGTTCAACTTTGGCACCCATCGGCTCATCAAACCGTTTGCATCGCTGGATGTAGACGCGCTGGCGTTTCAGCGAACTGAAGGCATGAATGGCGAAATTGTCACCGCAGGCGTTCAGGCCCCAGGCCAAAGCGGCCAGAGCTTCACGTTCAATGTCGATCACGGCGCGGCCGGTTACGGCACTTTCGGTGGAACGGCTGACATCCAGCAGGATCGAGACTGCCAGGTCGCGCGCCTCGGGACGGGATTGTTGCCAAATGCGGTCGTTGCTTTCGCCGCTGGCCATGCGGTCGGTTTCGGCACGCACGGCGGCTTCGATATCCAGCTGGTCACCGTCCAGATGGCCGCGTGTCATCACACGACCGGGGCGCAGCGCCTCGAACTGGCGTTTGACCGCGCGGATGCGGCGGGCGGTGGCAGGGTCCTTGCCGAAGGCGGCAGCGTCGTCGCGGATATCCGCATCCGACAGCAGGACGTTGACGTGATCTGGCAGATACCGGCCCGATCGCACGTCCCATTCGGGATAGAGGATGCGGCCGGACAGACGCTCGCGGTTCACATCCTCGGGTGCCAGATCAAGGTGCAGCTTCAGCCGCGTTGGGGGGGCCTTTGATATCTGACCCAGGCCAATCTCTTCCTGATCATCGGCCGCTTTCTTGGCGTTGTCGGGATCGTCATCGTCGATGCGGCGGTTGATGTTCAGGAACTCGGCCCAGCTGAGGATGGCTTCGAACTTATGCAGAATGAAACTGTCGCTGCGCTCGGCCTGATCCGATCTACGGCGCCGGGCACGGTGCGTCTTTTCGCCGGATTCCTCTGGCGGGCCTTCGGTATCGGGGTTTTCAACCTCGTTGTGTTCCGAGAACCCAACTGCCCGCAACTCCGGCCACAGGGCAACCGGACGCATCGGCTGATAGCCGCGCGGGGCGATCAGGTTATCGTCCAGTGTCAGAAGCTGCTCGGCTTTCACCGACAGCTGTTGAGAGTCGCCCAACTTATGGCGGATCAGCTCTTCGACTGCGTCCTCAACCGGTGGCAGATTGGGAATATCGCGCTGATGCAACACGCCCTTGCAAAGTTCGGTATAAAGTGGGCGCAGGCCGGGGGCGTCGTCCAGGGTCGCATCAACCATGCCCTGCGCGGCAATCAGCGATCGCAGGTCGGCGCGCAGCGGGTCGTCTTCATCAATTCGCGTTCCGGCATGGGCAGCCGCGGCGGCCAGCCAGACATACAGCGCGCCGTTGGCTTCGCGGGCAGGAAAAACCGCCAGCCGGTCCGGTAGGCGCAGAACTTCACCATCGAACGAGGCGCGTGGCATCAGTTCTGCCTCTGTTGCCAGACGACGACGCCAACCCAGACGGTGGTGTGAAACCTCGGGCGAGACCGGGCGCAATTCTACGCCCGGACCACCGCCCAGCCCTCGAAAGAGGACGGCCAGCCGCCCCGCGACCTCAGAAAGGTCGACCGCGGCTCCATCGTGCACCTGTGGTGCATCGAGGCGGCTGGCAAGGGAGTGCCACAGTTTCCCGATCGTTTCTTCGGGTTCCCATGGCTCAAAATCGATCTTGACCATCGGCCGGCCTCACCCAAAGACAGCCGTAACAAGATCGAGGAGCCCGCGTTTGATATCCTCGTCATCCGTCAGAGGTTCGATCATGGCGGCAAGGATGGCGCGGTCGGTGGACATGCCCTGTGCGATCAGTGTTGCGGCATAAACAACCAGTCGGGTGGAAACGCCTTCCTCAAGATCCTGACCCTTGAGCCCGCGCAGCTTACCTGCCAGTCGCACCAGCGGCTTGCAACGTTCCAGCGGCAGACCGCTTTCCTGCGCGACCACTTCGGCTTCCATCTGCGCGGACGGGAAATCGAACTCCAGAGAGATGAACCGCTGCCGGGTCGAAGGTTTCAGGGTTTTCAGGATATTCTGGTATCCGGGGTTATATGAGGCGACCAGCATGAAGCCGGGTGCGGCCTCAAGTTCTTCGCCGGTGCGGTCGATCGGCAGGATGCGCCGGTCGTCGGTCAGCGGGTGCAGCACCACGGTCACGTCCTTGCGCGCCTCGACCACCTCGTCGAGATAGCAGATCGCACCTTCGCGCACCGCGCGGGTCAGGGGGCCATCAACCCAGACGGTTTCCCCGCCTTTCAGCAGATAGCGCCCAATCAGGTCGGCGGCGGCCAGATCGTCATGGCAGGCTACTGTATAAAGCGGGCGGCCAAGTTTTGCGGCCATGTGGGCGACAAAGCGGGTTTTGCCGCAGCCCGTCGGACCTTTCAGAAGAATTGGCAAATCGTTGTTATACGCTGCGGTAAATACATCGCATTCGTCGCCTTGGGGCAGGTAGAAGGGGGCGTTTGCCGCCCCCTCATTCAGTTTCATGGAGCCGTCCATATCCATCACTCCGCAGGGGTTTCAGCTGCGCCGGGTTCAATGACTTCTTTCCGGGGAACCCAGATCGAGTAGATGAACAGCAGCGCACCAAGGACTACGACGATACCGGAACCCAGACGCATCCAGTAGAAGATTGCGATCTGGTCTTGTACGTCCATGAAGTAATCTCCGACCACGCGCTGCATGTGTGTCTGCACGGTGCCGCCGAAGGTCAACACGAAGGTCATGAAGACCATGCCGCTGGTCATCAGCCAGAACGAGCCCATGTTCAGAACCTGATTATAGGGATCACGGTTCTTCAGGATCGGCATCGCATAGCTGAAGATCGCAAGGTTGAGGCAGACATAGGCGCCGTAGAAGGCCAGGTGACCGTGTGCCGCCGTGATCTGCGTTCCGTGGGTATAGTAGTTCACCCCGTGCAGCGTATGCAGAAAGCCCCAGACACCGGCACCAAAGAAGGCAAGCGTTGCACAACCCAGCGACCACAACAGAGCGGCTTTGTTGGGGTGGTCACGACGGCCTTTCCAGACCATGACGAAGGCAAAGGCCATCATCGCGAAGAACGGGATCACCTCGAGGCTTGAGAAGATCGAACCGATCCACTGCCAGTAACCGGGGGTACCGATCCAATAGTAGTGGTGACCTGTTCCAAGAATGCCCGAGAACAGCGCGGCGGCGACGATGACATAAAGCCATTTCTCGACCACCTCACGGTCCACACCGGTCAGCTTCAGCATCAGGTACGCCAGGATCGACGCCATGATCAGTTCCCACACACCTTCGACCCACAGGTGGACAACATACCACCAGTATTGCTTGTCCAGCGACAGGTTGCCCGGGTTGTAGAAGGCGAACAGGAACAGCAGCGCCAAACCCCACAGACCCAACAACAGGATGTTGGTGATGGCAGTCTTCTTGCC
>NZ_JBXWSG010000068.1:0-21743 GCF_059613305.1 Ruegeria sp. BHSB056
CACCGATTGAAGACCGAGCGCAACTGTCCGCTTGTCTCCAGGAAACAATAAAAGCTACCATCTGATTGACCGCTCTCAAACAACGGATTGCTCCTCCAGCGGACGCATACGTCGAAAACTCACGTCCTGTTGGTCCAGAAGCGGAACCGGGGTCCGATATCCGTATTACCTTTGCCAATATCGTTCCTGCTCAGAGAGGGGAAAGTCAGTTCCTCGCGACCGACTTGAAGGCTACTTTGAAACGCTTCTGCAGTCTGTAGAGCCATCGCCCGCTACATTTGAAGTCGCTGAGAGAGTATTTCGTGATGCTTGGGAGCGGCGAGGAACGTGGGCAAAGACAGAAGCCGGACGGCTAAAGCAACGCATCACCCAAATTGAAAAAGAGTGTTCGAACTATCTCAGTCGTGCCGCTCGAACTCAAAATGACGAATTTGCTGCGGCGTATGAATCCAAAGTTATGGGATTGCGAACTGAAAAGGCCAAAATCGAAGCAGAAATCGACAGAATGACATTTCCAGAGCGTTCATTTGATGAAATGTTCGAACTCGCCATGCAATTTCTCTCAAACCCCTTTAAAATATGGGAGAAAGCTAGCTGTACGTTGAAACGAGTAGTCCTTAGGCTCGTATTTTCTGGCCCAATAGAGTTTGACAGAACTGATGGTGTTCGAACTCCAAATACTACCTTACCTTTCAAGGCGTTAGGCTTCATTGAAAGTAGTGATTTGAAAGTGGTGCGGGCGGTGGGACTCGAACCCACACGGGCATACGCCCTTCAGATTTTAAGTCTGATATGTCTACCATTCCATCACGCCCGCACGGCGCGGCCCTTTCGGACAGTGCAACGTCCTTACAAGCACAACGAGATGATAACAATGTGCTTTGACCCGCAAGGTCAGGAAAATTAGCTGAAAGCCCCGGTGGCGGCCGGAACAAATCCGACCTTGTCAGTCCAGATGATAGGACAGGAACCGTTCTGTCCCGCCGGCACTAACCCCCCATTGTGCTTTGACACCGAAAACTTCTGAAACGGTTTCCAAAGACAAGGCTTGTTCGGGCGGGCCAAGAGAAACCAGCTGACCTTTTGATAAAACAGCCACCCGGTCACAGGCCATTGCCTGATTCAGATCGTGGAGTGCCATCACCGTTGTCACTTTTAGAATTCGAACACAGTTCAGGATCGACAGTTGATGATGTATGTCCAGATGGTTGGTCGGTTCGTCCAAAAGCAAAAGGCCCGGTTGCTGCGCCAAAGCGCGCGCGATGTGCAGCCGCTGGCGCTCTCCTCCCGACAATGTTGCCCATTCTCTGTGTGCCATATCGGCCATTTCCACGGTTTGCAGGGCTTTGTCGACTTGCCTGGTGTCTTCGGCGCGCCAGGGCCTTAAGGCCGACAGCCAAGGCGTGCGGCCCAACTCGACCACGGAACGTGCGGTCACACGCTCGGCTGTATCAGCATGTTGTTCAACGATGGCAATCCGTTGGGCAATCTGTCTGCGCGACAAGTGCGAAACGGGATGGCCCGCTATGACGACTTTTCCCGAAACCGGACGTGCCAAACCCGCCAGCAGGCGCATCAGTGTTGATTTACCCGAACCGTTGGGTCCGACCAAAGCCAGCGTTTCTCCGGGCTCCACGACAAAGGATACGTCTGACAATAAAGTCTTGCCGCGAACGGAATATGTCAGGTTCTGCGCCTCGATCTTCATCGGGCGCTCCTCTGGCCGCGCACCAGAATTACGGCAAAGGCAGGCGCACCGATCAGGGCGGTGACCACCCCAATCGGCAGAACCTGACCCGGGATGATGATGCGCGACACGATATCTGCGCCGATCAGGAAGACCGCTCCGATCAAGGCGGCTGTTGGGATAAGCCTGCGATGTCCCGACCCCACAAGGAACCGAGCGGCATGAGGGATGACCAGCCCGACAAAGCCAATGGATCCGACGATCGAGACCATAACAGCTGTTGTAAGTGCGGTCGCAAAGATCAGGGTTGCCTGCACCCGCCGGACTGGAACGCCCAGCGAGGCCGCTGAATCAGAGCCGAAAATAAACGCGTCCAGTGCTCTGGCGTGAAAGCGGCAAACAAGCCAACCGGCAAGTGCCACCGGAACGGCCAGATATACATCTGGCCAACGGACACCGCTGAGGTTTCCCATCAGCCAGAACATAATCCCGCGCGCCTGATCGGCATTGGCGGATTTGGCAATAACGAACGCCGTCAGCGCATTGAACAACTGAGACCCGGCAATTCCCGCTAAGACGATCTGCGCCGTCGCAGCCCGCCCGCCCCCTGCGCCAGCGGCACGAGCCAGCAACGCGACAAAACCAAAAGCCAAAAGCGCGCCATTGAACGCGCCAAAAGACAGCGACAAAGCCCCCCCGCCCAAACCAGAGATGGTAACAGCCACGGCACCCGTCGAGGCCCCGGCAGAAATGCCCAAAATGTAAGGGTCGGCCAACGGGTTGCGCAGCAAAGCCTGCAACACGACCCCGGCGACGGCCAGACCAGCGCCGCAGGACGCCGCTACCAGAGCGCGAGGAAGCCGATAGCTCCAGATAATACCCTGATCAATGGGGTCGACGGGCAGGTCCGCTCCGGCCAGCTTGTTGGCCAGAACGGACAGAACCAAATCGGGCGACAGCGAGGTTTCCCCGATCATCGCGCCCGCAAGGACCGCCGCAATCAACAATGGCACAGTAAGGCACGCAGCCTTGAAACTCTGCCGAAAGATTGCGGCGACCTCGTTCACAGGTTGTTTCCGATGGTATCCAGCTTCTCGGCCAGATCCTCCAGTGCCGGGATTGCGCGGATGGTGGCGTCCATGGCCTGCGCATCCATAATGACGATCCGATCATTTTTGACCGCATCCATCTGGCTGGTCACCGGATCAGTGCGCAGGAACTCCAGCTTTTTCAGGTAGTCGTCCGCAGCAAAGCGACGGCGGTCCATCTTGGCAATCACGATCACTGTCGGATTGGCCTTGGCAATGGTTTCCCAGCCCACTGTCGGCCATTCTTCATCCGTCTCGATGACGTTGCGGATGCCCAATGTGCTCATCATGTATCCCGGTGCGCCTTTTTGTCCGGCCACAAACGGATCGCTTTCCATTTCAGGAGAGGAAAACCAGAACACGGCTGACACGTCGACCAGCTTCACGGCTTGCGCCTTGGCGACGGCTGCGGCTTCGCGGGCCTTGTACTCGGCAACCAGCTCCGTGCCGCGTTCGGGCACATCAAAGGCTGCCGCCAGTTCTTCGATACCCTGATACAGCGTATCGGTTGAGAACGCTTGCAGGCGGGTGCCATCGCCGCCGACCGTATTGTCTTTGCCGACGCAATCTGCAGGCATTACGTACGTTGGAATGCCCAGTTCGTGAAATTGCTCACGCGTGGCGACGATGCCCTCGGGCCCGACATGCCATTCATATTGCGCTGCGACCAGTCCCGGCCGCTTGGCAACCACGCTTTCAAAGCTGGGATCATTATCTGCCAGACGCTCTACCTTGGCATTCACCTCGGCATATTCAGGCAGCACCTCGTTGAACCAGACCGAGGTTCCAAGAACCTGTTCGCCCAACCCCAGCGCATAAAGCACCTCGGTCGCGGCCTGGCCGACCGTGACTGACGACGTCACCGGAGCGTCAAACGTGACCGAGTGACCGCAGTTTTCGATGGTTAGGGGAAAGTTTCCTTCGGCGACAGCGCTGGTAGCCAGCAAGGAAAGGCCAATCAGGCCAGTGCGTAGAAACATGACAATCGATCTCCATGTGTCAATGACCAGAGAACGGGTGAATGGGCATTTACCGAAGCAACAGACGCTTTTCTGCCTGCTGTAAGCGCAGAGTGGAATACAGCCCGCCCAGCGCGTTTCTTCGGCAACCTCCCCGGACAACCCCGCCCGGTGTGTTTCGGTTTCATACCGGCAGGTCTCCTGACTGACGGGTCTTTGTCTGTCCTGTCTTCCCAGACCCAAATGGCCCAGTGACGGAAATGGACAGCGCTCGCCGCCTACAGTTGCGGGGGCAGTTCCGGTTGGCACCAAAAGGCACCTCGGATTCCCTCTTAGCCACATCGGGACCGGTAAAACGCGGGTACCTTAACAGTTACCCTGCGGCAAGAAAAAACTCGGGTGTATCCCTCAGATTTTCTTGGAGCAAGAAACCACGCTACAAGACGGCGCTTTTTGTTTTCTCAACGGACTACAATTGAAGATTCCAGGTGGATTCTTGTTACGTTTTGGGTAACGCCAGCAAAGTGCCCGTGACGTCACTTTTCGTCGCGGCCCAGTCCACTGATCTCATCCAACACACCGGCCGCCTTCAAAACGGTTTCTTGCGAATTTCGAGCGGAGGGGTTCTAGCACCTAACCCGGTGGACAGACTGTGATTCACGTGTTTGCGTATAAGTGTATTAAGGGTGCCCTCATTTGTGCCCTAATTTTCGGGCTAAAAACCCAATGAAATAAGGAAACAAAGGCTCTGAGGTGATGATAATGGTGCCCCCACACGGACTCGAACCGCGGACCTACTGATTACAAATCAGTTGCTCTACCAGCTGAGCTATAGGGGCACTGGCAGTCGATTACTTCGTCCGACAGAGGACTGCAACCCTCATTTTTAACTCGAACTTGGGGATTGCCCGTTTTCCTGAGAAAGTGCAGAAACCGCACGGTTGGTTCGTTGCAGATTTTCATGCGACGCAAAGACATAGAATGGGATGGACACAGCCCCTGAGGGTAAAAGGACAAAAGATGCAGTTAGTAATCCATGCCGGGGCCGCTTTCGCCGATGAAGGGCAAGTGCTGTCCTCGCTTTCGGCAAACAAGCAGGCCTTGGCGGATTGCCGTGCTGCGATCTTGGGACCGCGCGGCGGACGTCAGTTTGTCAAGGTTCTGTCTGATGCCCTTGCTCAGGATTTGTCTGATTCAGAAACGCAAGACGGGCTGCACGCCCTTCTTCCAGATGATCCAAATGTTGATAGTGTCATCCTTTCGAACGACAAGTTCTTTGGCCCAACACGTTCTGCCCTGCAACATGGACAGATTTACCCTTTTGCCGGGCAGCGGACAGCCTATGCCCAGACCTTGCTGGAGGATGCTCAGGTTGAATTATTTGTCGGTCTGGTAAACCCCGGTTTTTTCATACCCAAGGTCCTGATGTCGATCCATGAAGATCACCGACAGGAGATACTGACCAGCACTGATCTGAGTTGCCTGAGCTGGTTGAGCATGATCGAAGATCTGCGCGATCTTGCACCTCAGGTGCGGCTCACTTTGTGGAAGAACGAACATCTGCCACTGATTCTGGGGGATATCACGCGCGCAATGGCGGGCCTGCCCGGTGACGCTCCTCTGGTGGATGAATATGCGTTGCTGTCGTCGCTTCTGACTGAAACCGGTCAACAGCATGTTCTGGACATTGTGCGGGGCGGCGTCGGCCTCGACAAGGACGCTCAGCGCGAAGACCTTGCGCGGGTTTTGGAAGACTATGCCCGGCCCGATGAGGTCGAAGAAGAACTTGATCTGCCCGGCTGGAACGCAGACATCGTTGACGCATTTACAGAGCTTTACGAGCAGGATCTGGCAATCATACAGACCATGCAGGGCATCCGGATGCTGTAACCCTTCTGTCGCGTCCGCACCCTTACAAATGCCCTTTCGTTTGCCGGATGATCCAGTCCGCAAATGCTTGTACGGCTTCGTTCCTCTGCCCGGTCGGCGTTGCAATGAAATATGCGCTGCCCGAGGCATTCACCAATTGCCCGGTCTGGACCAGCGCGCCCGACGCCAACTCGGCCTCGATCAGGTATGACGGCAAAATCGCAGCCCCAAGCCCTGCAACTGCGCCTTCGATCAGCATCGAGAACTGATCAAAGCGCATCCCTGGAAAAACCGCCCTGGCGTCAAGCCCAAGGCTTGCATGATACTCGGACCATAGCCCGGGCCTCGAGGTCAGATGCAACAGCGGCAGATCGAACACATGCTGTTCCTCGAACGTCCGTTGGTCGCCCAACAACACGGGCGCAGCCGCTACAACAAGTTTTTCCGGGAACAGCTTGCGCAGTCGCGCACCGGGCCAGTCTTCGTGCCCAAAGTGAATGGCAAGGTCCATGCGCCGCTCTTCCAGGCTGAACGGCGTCGTGTAGGAATGCAGATCCAGTTCGATCCCCGGATGCAGGTGCTTGAAATCCGGCAGTCTGGGCACCAGCCACCGTGTCGCAAAGGTGGGCAGGACCGCCAAGGTCAGCAACGACGCACCGTCACCGGCCGCGATCGCACGATTGATCGTACCGTTCAGACGCTGAAGGTCGCCTGCAAGTTCTTCAAACAAAGCGCGACCCGCCTTCGACAGGCGAACGGCACGCCCGACCCGGCGAAACAGTGTCACCCCCAGCGCAGCTTCAAGTTCACGCACTTGGCGGCTAACCGCGCCCTGCGTTACGCCAAGCTCTTCTGCTGCCATGGTATAGCTTTCGTGGCGCGCGGCAGCCTCGAAGCTGCGCATGAGGGCAAAAGACGGGAGGGAGTTGATTCTGGGCATATCACTTATGAGTTTTAGTCACAGAAACGATACAAAACAGCGTATTTTTATCAAGTTACTTTGTAGATAGAACCTCAGTCACCTTCAGAGGAAGATAAACAGTGTTCCATCGCGCAAACCGACTAAACGGTATCGAATTGTCCGAAATCGTGCAGATATCCGAGGCCGCCGCACGCTTGCGTTCGGAAGGGCGCGATGTTCTGGCATTGTCGACCGGTGAGCCTGACCTGCCCACCCCGCCCCATGTAGTCGAAGCTGCCCACGCGGCAGCGCTGGACGGCAAGACGAAATACCCGCCGACGGCCGGGGTGCCCGACCTGCGCGCCGAAGTTGCCCGGCAGGCCAAAGCCGAAGTGGCTCAGGTCATTGTGTCCACCGGTGCCAAGCAGGTGATTGCCAATGCGATGCTGGCCAGCCTGAACCCCGGCGACGAGGTCATCATGCCCGCGCCCTACTGGACCAGCTATTCTGACATTGTGCGGATGGCGGGTGGGACGCCCGTCATTCTGCCATGCCCGATGGATCAGGGATTCAAGCTTCTGCCGGAACAGTTAGAGGCCGCAATCACACCGCGCACGCGCTGGCTGATGCTCAACACGCCGTCGAACCCGTCGGGGGCAATCTATACGCAGAATGAAATTGCCGCCCTCGCATCTGTTCTGTCTCGGCATCCACAGGTCTGGGTTCTTGCGGATGAGATTTATCGCCATCTCAGCTTTACTCCGTTTGTTTCAGTGGCCGAGGCGGCCCCTGACCTTGCCGACCGTCTGCTGATCGTCGACGGTGTCGCCAAAGCATGGTCCATGACCGGTTGGCGCATCGGCTGGGGGATCGGGCCGGTCGAGTTGATCAAGGCGATGGTGGCCGTTCAGGGGCAGGTTACATCGGGTGCCTGTTCGATTGCACAATGGGCTTCGCTTGCTGCGCTGACCGGCAGCGCGGACCTGTTGGAAGAACGCCGGGCTGTATTTTCAGAACGCCGAAATCTGGTGGTTGCAGGGTTGAACGCAGTTCCGGGTTTGCGCTGCGCGGCACCCGACGGGGCGTTTTACGCCTTTCCTTCCTGCGCCGGACTGCTTGAGGATCAGGGTGGACCGTTCAAAAATGACGCTGACTTCTGCACCTGGTTGTTGGAAGATGCCGGTGTCGCTCTGGTTCCCGGTCGCGCCTTCGGGTTGCCCGGACATTTTCGCCTGAGCTTTGCTTATGCCCAAGATACAATTGCAGCGGGGCTTGCACGTCTCAAAGCCGCTGTAGAAAGGAAACTCTCATGAAACCACAATCCCGCCCCCAGCTTTGCCCTTTCACTTGGGATGACCCTTTTCTGCTGGAAGACCAGTTGGCCGAAGACGAACGCATGGTGCGCGATGCGGCCAACGCCTACGCGCAGGACAAACTGCTGCCACGTGTGACCCAGGCTTTCGCCAATGAAGAAACAGACCCCGAAATCTTTCGCGAGATGGGTCAAATGGGCCTTCTGGGCACGACTATCCCCGAAGAATTCGGCGGCATCGGTGCCAGCTATGTCACTTACGGTCTGGTCGCACGCGAAGTGGAACGGGTCGACAGCGGTTACCGCTCGATGATGTCGGTGCAGTCCAGCCTCGTCATGTATCCGATCTATGCCTACGGAACGGATGAACAGCGCCGGAAATACCTTCCGAAACTGGCTAGCGGTGAGTCTATTGGCTGTTTTGGCCTGACCGAGCCCGATGCAGGCTCGGACCCCGGCGGCATGAAAACTGTCGCGAAAAAGACCGATGGGGGCTATGTCCTCAACGGGTCAAAGATGTGGATCTCGAACGCGCCCATTGCTGACGTGTTTGTCGTCTGGGCCAAATCAGACGCTCATGAAGGCAAGATCAAGGGTTTCGTTCTTGAAAAAGGCACACCCGGTCTTTCAGCTCCGAAGATCGAAGGCAAACTGTCGCTGCGCGCCTCGATCACGGGTGAGATCGTGATGAACAATGTCGAGGTCGGGGAAGATGCTCTGTTGCCGGGTGTCGAAGGTCTGAAAGGGCCATTTGGCTGCCTGAACCGCGCACGATACGGTATCGCCTGGGGATCGATGGGCGCAGCCGAGGCCTGCTGGCACGCCGCGCGGCAATACGGTCTGGACCGAAAACAGTTCGGTCGCCCTTTGGCGCAAACGCAGCTGTTCCAGCTGAAGCTTGCGAACATGCAGACCGAAATCGCCTTGGGCCTTCAGGCCGCTCTGCGCGTGGGTCGTCTGATGGACGAAGCCCGCGCAGCGCCGGAAATGATCAGTCTGATCAAGCGCAACAATTGCGGCAAGGCACTTGAGGTCGCCCGCCACGCACGTGACATGCACGGCGGCAATGGCATCAGCCAGGATTTCCACGTGATCCGCCACATGGTGAATCTGGAAACCGTGAACACCTATGAAGGCACGCATGATGTTCATGCCTTGATCTTGGGTCGCGCGCAAACGGGCCTGCAAGCCTTCGCCTGAGGACGACAAAGATGGATCGCGCAACCATTGTGCATGACAACTTCCTGCGCCGGGTTGCGGCACGGGATTTCCCCGCTGGCGCGACGCCGTCTGGCCCACTGACAGCGTCCGAAGCGGTCGGGCTATATCGCGCGCAATGTCTCAGCCGCGCGTTGGACCGCCAAAGCCGGGCAATGCAGAAAGCAGGTCAGGGGTTCTATACCATCGGTTCCTCTGGTCACGAAGGGATGGCCGCGGTGGCGGCAGCCTTGCGCCCGACGGACCCTGCTTTTCTACATTACCGCGACGCCGCTTTTCAGATCGCCCGGTCCGATCAGGTGCCGGGGCAGAGCCCGACATGGGATATTCTGTTGTCCTTCGCTTCATCCTCTGATGATCCGATCAGCGGTGGGCGGCACAAGGTGTTGGGGTCAAAGGCGCTTTGCATCCCGCCACAGACCTCGACCATTGCCAGCCACCTGCCCAAAGCTGTCGGCGCGGCTTATGCAATCGCGGCAGCCCGCCGTCACAAACCCGAACATGCAGAAATGCCGGACGACGCCATCGTCTACTGTTCCTTTGGTGATGCTTCGGCCAACCATTCCACAGCGCAAGGCGCGTTCAACACCGCGCAATGGACGTCTTACCAGTCGGTTCCCCTGCCACTGCTGTTCTGCTGTGAGGACAACGGGATCGGAATTTCGACCAAGACACCACAAGGCTGGATTGCCGCAACATTCTCTCATCGACCGGGACTGAAGTATTTCACGTGTGACGGGCTCGACATTTTCGAAACCTACCGTGTCGCACAAGAAGCCGCCGCCTATGTCCGCAGCCGCAAGAAGCCCGCATTTCTGCACATCCGCACGGTGCGCCTGTATGGCCACGCCGGGGCAGATATGCCCACCACCTATATGCCAAAATCCGAGGTCGAAGCCGAAGAGGCGAACGACCCCCTGCTGCACTCCGTCCGTCTGCTGGAACAATCCGGTGCGATGCAACCGGATGACGCGCTGAAGGTATACACCAACACCTGCGACCGCGTCACCCGCGTCGCCGACAAGGCGATCACCCGCCCTCGCCTGAAAACCGCAGGTGACGTGATGGCCAGCCTGATCCCGCCCGCACGCCCCTGTGCCCCGACCAATGGCCCGTCAGCTGAACATCGGGCTGAAGTATTCGGCGGCGACCTCAAAGCACATGCTGAACCCCAGATCATGTCACGCCTGATCAACTGGGCCCTGAGCGACCTTATGCTTGAACACGGTGAGATCGTGATGATGGGCGAAGATGTCGGGCGCAAAGGCGGTGTCTATGGCGTGACGCAAAAGCTTCAAGCCCGTTTCGGACCCGACCGGATGATCGACACGCTGCTGGATGAACAGTCGATTCTGGGCCTCGCCATCGGGATGGCCCAAAACGGGTTTACACCCATGCCGGAAATCCAGTTCCTGGCCTATCTTCACAACGCCGAAGACCAGTTGCGCGGTGAAGCGGCCACCCTGCCCTTCTTCTCGAACGGTCAGTACACCAACCCGATGGTCGTGCGCATCGCTGGGTTGGGGTATCAAAAGGGCTTTGGCGGGCATTTCCACAATGACAACTCGGTCGCGGTTCTGCGCGATATTCCGGGGCTAATCCTGGCCTGCCCTTCAAACGGCGCCGACGCTGCACGAATGCTGCGTGAATGCGTGCGGCTGGCCCGGGAAGAACAGCGGCTGGTCGTGTTTCTGGAACCCATCGCGCTCTACCCGATGCGGGACTTGCACGAAGCCGGAGACTCAGGCTGGATGCACACCTACCCCGACCCATCTGAAAGGATCGGTTTCGGCGAGGTTGGCGTGGATGGCGACAGCGACGATCTGGCGATCGTAACCTTTGGCAATGGCGTCTACCTCAGCCATCAGGCGCGCAAACCGCTTGAGGCCGACGGGATAAAAACCCGGATCATTGATACGCGCTGGTTGTCGCCGCTGCCCAAAGACGCGCTGACCCGCGCCGTAAGCGGCGCCAAGCGGATATTGATCGTCGATGAAACCCGGCATCACGGCGGCGTGGCCGAGGCCCTGATGGCCCATTTCCACGAAACCACTGATGTGCCGATGGCCCGTATTACCGCCGAAGACAGCTTTATCGCCACCGGCCCGGCCTATGCCGCGACCATGCCATCGAAAGACAGCATCGAGGCCGCAGCAAGATCCCTGATGGAGACGGGCAAATGAGGTCTGCGAAACAAACCGCTGTTGTCATCTGTCCGGGACGCGGCACCTATAACAAACCCGAATTGGGGGTTCTCGGCCGGCATTTTACCGACAAGGCGCTGCTGGCACATTTCGACGACATGCGCCGCGCGCAGGGTCAGGAAACCCTAAGCGAACTGGACGGCGCGCCCCGGTATTCCACGGCAAAGCACACGCGCGGAGACAATGCCTCGGCCCTGATCTATGCCGCCACGCTGAGCGATTTTCGTGCCATTGATCCGGAAAAGGTCGACGTGGTGGCTGTGGCCGGAAACTCGATGGGCTGGTATTCGGCCCTGGCCTGCGGGGGCGCCTTGACCGCCGAGGCAGGGTTCGAGGTGGTCAACACCATGGGAACACTCATGCAGCAGAGCCTGATTGGCGGCCAGTTGATCTACCCCTTCTTGGATGCCGACTGGCAGCCGAACCCGGAACGCAAGGCCGAACTGCTGGCTCTGGTCGCTGAGATCGACGGCACCGGCGCGACCCTCACCCTGTCAATTGATCTGGGCGGGATGTTGGTTCTGGCCGGGAATGAAGCTGGATTGTCTGCCTTTGAAAACAAGGTGCCTGTGGTGCAGGAGCGCTTTCCGATGCGGCTGGCCAACCACGCAGGGTTTCATTCACACCTGCAACGCCCAGTTGCCGAAGCCGGTCGCACCCGCCTTGCCGCAGATCTGTTTCGGCAACCCAATTTGCCCATGATAGATGGCCGCGGTCAGATCTGGTGGCCCGGCGCCTGTGATCTGGACGCGCTTTGGGACTACACCTTGGGTCACCAGGTGACCGAAACTTATGATTTCACAAAAGCCGTATCACAGGCCGCGAAAGAGTTCGCACCCGACATGTTCATCGTCACCGGACCGGGAACCACACTGGGCGGGGCTGTCGCGCAGTGCCTGATCCTGAGCAATTGGGACAAGTTGCAGGACAAAGCAAGCTTTCAGACCAGCCAACGCGAAGACCCTTCGCTGGTCTCAATGGGGATCGAGGATCAGCGCACACGTGTGACCTGACCTTGCACACCCTGGCGGTGCGCCCTGCGCAATTCGATCGATCGCGGATATCCCGCTCCACTCGGTGCACCGAGCCGTCTGTTCAGCGCCCACCCGAGCAAGCGTATTGCTTTTCAATTCCACGATTCCGGAACGGGAAAAGATGACTGAGTGCTAGGCTTTAGACGGCAACCTGTTGTCCAATGCTATGGGTCATTTGGTACCTTCACGCAAATCTGGACTCTTTCGGTCAAGCATCTTGCAGACGAGCCAAAGGCCCAGACATCGAACGCGAAGCGTTTGATATCCATCGCTCATTTCTTTGGCTTAAATGGTGCCCGGGGGCGGAATCGAACCACCGACACGAGGATTTTCAATCCACTGCTCTACCCCTGAGCTACCCGGGCACGGGAACGACGTTTGTCGTTGGGTGGAGGCGTTCTATGACTTGCTACCGGCAGTGTCCAGAGGCTTTTTTACATTTTTTCAGTGCGGTCGCATTGTATTGTGTTCGTCCGCATCGGTCTCGGACTCAGGGTCGTCTTCGCGCTGAGACGGGACCGCGTAAGAGCCGTTCAGCCACTTGGCCAGATCAATGTCTGCGCAGCGTTTCGAACAGAACGGGCGGAACTTCTTTTGCGTTTCTTCTCCGCAGATCGGGCAGCTCATTTCAGGATCTCTGCGACAGGTAACCGGCTGCGTTTGCGCTGCAATTCGAAATGACCCAGAGGTGTCCATCCCGCCAATATCGTCTCATCCGGATCCGACTTGAAGGCCGCACGCAGGGCGGATTCGAACCCTCGGCGGTCTTTCTTGGGCATCGGAGCCAGATCCAGAGTAATCTGCCCTGCCAGCCCGCGCACACGCAATGCACGTGGCAAAGCTTTGGCACAAGCGAAGTTGGCTTTTGTCCCGGCCGCCAGCGACGTATCCGCGCCTGTGTTCACGTCAACGGCCACCAACGCGCGGGTCGGTTCGATATAGAGGTATCCGCCTCCGGGGAGAGGCTCGGAAACACTAAGGGCGACATCCAGCGCGTCCAGCACACTATGGGTTTCAAAACTGCCGGTTTTCGTCACAACCTCGGCAGGATCGGTCCAGTCGCGCCATGCGAGGATATGCGGGCTGTCACCTTCGCTGAGCAGTTCGACGTCGGAGCCCTCGTCCGTCATCACTTGTTCAGCTTGCGCAAGCATGGCCGAAATGTCGTCGGCAATGTCACCGGCATCCGCATCCATGCAGCAGGAGCGGAGGATCAACCCGTAGGGGCTGTCGCCCATTTGTTCATGCGCGATTTCAAGCAGTTGATCGCGCTTGTCTTCATCCTTGATGCTGCGCGAGATGTTCAGGCCCGGCGCGTCGGGTGTGACAATGGCAAAGCGGCTTTTGAACAGGATGCGGTTGGTTACAGGGATGGCCTTGCCGGGCTCGGCATATCCGCCCACCTGCACCAGAAGCGTGGCACCCGGCGCTAACCCTTTGACCTGTCGAAGAAAAGCCGGGCCGTCGGGTGTCGTCAGGAACATGCCGCCCTGCCCCTTGACCGGTCGATCGGCGCGGGCACGATAGATGGTGCCGGGTGCCGGCGCGTCGGCGGCGATCAGGAGATCATCAAGCTTTCCGTCGACCATCAATGCCGCGGCCTCGCGGCCTTGGATATGGTCCAGAACGATGGTGCGACCCTTCATGATGCCTCGCGATATAGTGGGTAGCCGATCCCTTGCAGCAAGGCGGCAGTCTCGGACAAGGGCAGCCCCACGATGCCAGTGAATGAGCCCGAAATCCATGGGATAAACGCACCAGCAAGGCCCTGGATCGCGTAGGCCCCAGCTTTGCCCTGCCAATCACCGGTCGCCAGATAAGCGTTGATTTCAACGTCAGACAGGCGTTTGACCTTGACCTGCGAGACGACATCACGTTGCAGGATGCGATCCCCGCGCCGAACGGCGACCGAGGTGATCACCCGGTGGCGGCGACCGGACAGAGCGTACAGGAACTCTGCGGCCTGACCCTCATCCTCGGGCTTGCCCAGAATACGCCGCCCCAGTGCAACTGTCGTGTCCGCGCAAAGCGTGATGTCATCGCTATCCGATTGAACTGCCTTTACTTTTTCACGCGTAATGCGACTGCAATACGGAACCGGCAGCTCACCTTTCAGTGGTGTTTCATCGATATCAGGGGGGCGGATGGCGTCGGGCTGCACGCCAAGCTGCGCCAGCAGGTCCAGCCGCCTTGGGCTGCCTGATCCCAGGATAAACACCATCTCGGCAGGCGTTATTTGAAGCGGTAGTTGATCCGACCCTTGGTCAGATCATAGGGGGTCATCTCGACTTGAACCTTGTCGCCGGCCAGAACACGGATGCGGTTCTTGCGCATCTTTCCTGCCGTATGTGCGATGATTTCATGGCCGTTTTCCAGCTCGACCCGAAACGTCGCATTAGGCAGGAGTTCCTTCACGACACCGGGAAATTCGAGCGTATCTTCCTTGGCCATGTTGTCTCCATCATTAGGTTGCGCCCGCAGAATCTGCGGGGATGTGCGCTTAAATGAGCCTATTTTTCCCTTATTTCAAGGGCGGATTCATCTAAAGGGTGGATAATGTGACCGTATCGACTCGGGCGTCCTGCTCTGGCCAATGGGTCCGGTTCAGCACGTGGCCATCGGCGCGGACCGCGGCGATGGCGGACAGGTCGACATCCGCATAGGTCCAGCCGGGCTGGTTCAGAGCGCCCTCGGCCAGCACTCCGGTGGCCGGAAACCCCTTGTCCGGCGGGCCGAAAACGCCGCCCATGCCGGTGTTCATGTCCACAGCTACGGACCAGCCGTTGGCTCCGACCAGCGAAGACATAACTGTAACGCATTGATTTTCCAAAGCTCTTGACATCGCCCCAATGCGAACACGCCAATACCCTGACAGCGCTTCGGTGCAGGACGGGACAAGGATCATATCTGCGTCGCTGAGTGCGCGGCCCAGCAGGGGAAACTCGCTGTCATAGCAGATCAGAACACCGATTTTGCCCAGCGCGGTGTCGAACAGCTTGAGTGGACCACCCGGCGCAATGTCCCAATCCTCGCGTTCAAAGCGGGTCATGATCTGCTTGTCCTGATGGTCGCGGCCACCGTCAGGGGCGTAGAACGCGGCGCGGTTCACCGGGCGGCCGGACCCATCCACAACCGGGGCCGATGCGCCCAGAATGTACGTTTTGTACGCACTTGCGAGGCGCGAGTGCAAACTTTGTACATCCTCGAACCGGTCCGAAACCGCGCGGATCGAACGTTCAAGATCACCCGCCACCTCGGCACCATCGAGCGTCGACACCTCCATCGCGCCGTATTCGGGGAACACCAGCAGCCCGGCCCCCTGCCCGGCAGCCTCGGCAACCCATCGGTCCAGCTTGTCCTCGTACTGCGCCCAGCTGTCGAGCCAGTCGAGATTATACGCTGCGGTTGCGACTTTCATTGATGGGGCCCCCTGAGCCGATGTGTCGAGGCACTAAACCGTGAGAGCCGCCGCGTGTACAGATCAAACTGGCGCTGGGGGGGGTGAAGGGGGAGTGGACGAGCCCAAGGCAGCCGTCGCCACTAGAACAGGATGCTGCGAGTGCGTTTGACAGCACCGAGCCCACTTCTACAAATGCTGGACGGAGCATGAATGTCCGGATTAAAGGGCAAGCCTGAACACAACATAATCATAGGCGATTTGACCTGAGAAGGCGTGCGCGCATACGCTGTCGTTAACACAAAAAGCGACAAAAGGCTATTCCATGACATTTCAATTGGAGGGTAACGGACCCAAAATTTACGAAGAAGTCATGGTGCCCCTTTGGTTTGGCCGGTGGGCTGAGGCGCTTGTTGAACTGGCTTCACTAGGTTCATCGGAACGTGTCTTAGATGTTGCTTGCGGAACTGGTGTGACGACCCGGCTTGCGAAGGCAAAGGTTGGATCAAGCGGGCAAGTCGACGGTCTGGACATCAATGCACCAATGCTCGCCAAGGCGAGGGACTTAGCCGGTGATATCGACATAAATTGGATTGAGAGCGATGTATGCGGCAGCGGACTGCCTTCAGGGTCTTATGATGTCATACTTTCTCAGCATGGCTACCATTACTTCCCAGATAAGCCGAAAGCTTTGAGTGAGTTCTTGCGGCTTCTGGTTCCAGGCGGGCGTTTGGCCTTCTCAATCTGGGATGGCCATAGCGCTTACACTGAAGCTCTCTGCTCTGCCGTTGCCCACCACATCTCTCCCGAGGTTGCGGAAAAGCAGAGATCACAGAGGCACACACCTCCGGCGGAAGCATTACAACAGCAGGTCGCGGATCAAGGGTTTTCGGATGTGGCCGTTCAACGGCAAGAATTGATGATCGATGTTCCGCTAGCGTCTGAATTTGTACCCCTGCATCTAGCATCTATGCCCATTGCAGGCGCATTTCTTGCACTCGGAGAGGATGCGCAAAATGCCTTGATCCAAGAGGTCGCGGAAATGCTCGACGCATATGTTGTGGGAGATAGACTTGTCTATCCCGACGCTGTGCATGTTGTGACAGGACGCAAGTAGCTTTCTCACGTTGCTCATGCCTGCGTAAAGCCATAACCCAGTTAGGTTGATATCCAATTGCAACGTTGCTGCGTCAGGCGCTGAAAGCAGGTATTTGCGCCGACGCAGCGAATGCTCACCTTGTCCGCACTGCTGCCATTTAAAATGATCAACACTGCACGTGCAGCGAATGGCAGCTTTGCTGGCCTCCACTCACTTCTTGCAACACACAGAAAAGCCTTGCTGCACCGCCCCAACCCGAGCCCTACAAATCCCTGATCCAGAACTGCAACGGCTTCGGCGTTTCTCCCTCTTCCCCGATATCTTTCCACGAGAATTGGGCGATTGCGCCGGGTAAGGGCTTGTATCCGCGGGCGCGCCAGAAGGTATCCAGCGGGCGGTAGTGGTCGGGGCGCAGGGGGTGGTCGGTGGGGCGTTGCACGCTGCAAAAGGCGCATTTGGCAAAGCCCAGATCGCGGGCGTGCCCCTCGCGCGTGTCGAAGAATTTGTGGCCGACGCCCTGCCCGCGATAGTCCGGCAGCAGGACGGATTCAGCGCAATAGAAGATCTGCGACAAATCGAGTCCGGTGTCTGCAAAGGCCGCGGCAAAATCGTCGGCGTGGTCGTTCAGGGGTGCGCCGGTCGAGGCGCCGACCAGGCGGTCGCCGTCGAAGGCGCCGACCACAATGGCCTTGTCGCTGTCGCGGTAGGATTGCAGGTATTTGCGTTCGTATTCCAGATCGCCGTCATAGAGGTAGGGCCAGGCGTGAAATACCCTGATCCGCAGGCGGGCGACATCGTCCAGAGCGGCCCCAAGCGCCGCTCCGGTCAGGGGGCGGACGTCGGTGACGTCAGCCATTCGAGACCTGTTTGGTCCAGTCTGCAAGGTTATAGAAGGTGGTGACGCGGGTGATCTTGCCGTCCCTGAGATCAAAGAACGACCCGGCAGGCAGGCGGTACGTCTGGCCGTGCGCGTCGGGCAGGCCCTCGTCGGTTTCCAGATAGGTGCCGTTGACGATGAACTCGGCCGCGGCGCGGGTGCCGCCCTGCGCCTCGAACACGACGATGTCGGTCAGGTTTTCGCGGTAGCAGCGGTTCATATGGGCGCAAAAGGCGGCGAACTTGTCCTTGCCGACGCGAATCTGACCTTCGTTCACGTGATGGGCCACGTCATCGGACAGGCAGGCCAGCATGCCATCGACGTCACCAGCGTTGAAGGCATCGAAATAGGTTTTGACGGTCTGGTTCATGTCCCCTCCGTTGGTTCGCCCCAGCGGTCTTTCAGATGCTGAATGATCTGGTCGCGGGTCTGTCGGTAGTGATGTAGCTTTTGTTCGCGGGTCTCGCCCATCCCGGTAGGGTCCATTATTGGCCAATAATCGACATCGAGGTGAAAAACACGGGTCAGTTCCAGCGCCTGCCGCTGGCTGGCGGGCGACAGCGCCACGACCAGATCGAACGAGCTGAGGTCATCGCCCCATTCCTGCATCTCGTCGAAGGAGCGCGAGCGGTGGCGGGACAGTTCCACGCCCACCTCGTGGCATACGGCGATGCTGAAGCCGTCGATTTCCAGATCGTTATGCACACCGGCGGACTGAACATAGGTGCCGGTGCCATAGAATTTCTTCATCAGCCCCTCGGCCATCGGGGACCGAACCGCGTTGTGGTCGCAACAGAACAAGACCGACTGCGGCAGAGGCTTCACGCGTCAGCCCCCAAAATGCAGAACGCAGATCAGCGTGAACAGGCGGCGGGCGGTGTCGGTGTCGACATCTGCCTTGCCTTCCAGCCGTTCCTGCAACACGCGGCTGCCTTCGTTGTGGATACCCCGGCGGGCCATGTCGATGGTTTCGATCTGGCTGGGCGGCAGCGATTTCACCGCATCGAAATAGCTTTCGCAGATCTGGAAGTAATCCTTGACCACCTGCCTGAAGGGACCGAGCGACAGGTGAAACTCGGCCGCTTTTTCGTTGGCCTCGGTTTCAATGTCGAAGACAAGCCGTTTGTCGCGGATCGAAAGCTGAAGGCGATAGGGGCCTTCGGGCACAACGCGGTCGTCGCGTTTGGGCAGCGAGAAGCTGTTTTCTTCCAGCAGATCATAGATGGCGACCTTGCGCTCCTGCTCGATCTCCGGCGTGGGCGGCGGCAGATTTCTATCATCCAGTTCGATATGCGAGATGCGGGTCATCTTTACAGTCACATTCCTTGCGTCAGCACAGACCTATAACAATGATATTCAACGGGCAACGCACAGAAACACCATATGCGCCCGGTCTTTGCGTCATTTCAGCCATTCAGGCGGTTCAGGCGCGCGGTGACCGAGAGGCCATGCGCCTCGAGGCTTTCCGAGCGCGCCAGCTGTTCGGCGGCAGGGCCGATGGCACGCAGGGCTTCGGGAGTCATCTGACTAAGCGTGGTGCGTTTGAGGAAATCCATCACGCTAAGGCCCGACGAAAACCGTGCCGAGCGGGCGGTGGGCAACACGTGGTTGGGGCCGCCCACATAATCGCCAATGGCTTCGGGTGTGTACTGACCCAGAAAGATGGCCCCGGCGTGGATGGTTTTTTCGCTCAGCGCGCGCGGGTCGGCCACGCAAAGTTCCAGATGTTCCGGGGCAATGCGGTTGGACAGGGCTGCGGCCTCGTCCAGGTTGCGCACGGTGATCACCGCGCCGTAGTCACGCCAGCTGGCCCCGGCGATGGCGCGGCGTTGCAGGGTTTCCAGCCGTTTTTCGACCGCCTGCGCGACGGATTGGCCGAATGCCGCGTCGTCAGTGATCAGGATCGACTGCGCGCTTTCGTCATGCTCGGCCTGGCTGAGCAGGTCCAGCGCGATCCAGTCGGGGTCATTGTCCTTGTCGGCGATGACCAGAATTTCCGAGGGGCCCGCGATCATGTCGATGCCGACCTTGCCAAAGACGCGCCGCTTGGCGGCGGCGACAAAGGCGTTGCCCGGCCCGGTGATCTTGTCGACCGGCGCGATGGTGTCGGTGCCATAGGCCAGCGCCGCCACGGCCTGCGCGCCGCCGATGCGATAAACCTCGTCCACACCCGACAGCTGTGCCGCCAGCAGCACCAGCGGGTTCACCTGCCCGTCGGGCGTGGGCACCACGATGGCCAGCCGTTCCACACCGGCCACTTTGGCCGGGATGGCGTTCATCAGCACCGATGACGGGTACGAGGCCAGCCCACCCGGCACGTAAAGCCCCGCGGCCGAGACGGCAGACCAGCGCCAGCCGAGTGTTGCGCCCGTTGCATCCGTCCATTCCTGATCCTCGGGCAATTGCCTTTCGTGATAGGCCCGGATACGGGAAGCCGCCAGTTCCAGCGCCGTGCGATCTTCGGCCCCGACCAGCGCCACCGCATCCGCGATCTCCTGTGCGCTGAAGGCCAGCGTTTCGGGCGTCAGCGCCAGCCGGTCGAATTTGGCCGTCAGTTCGATCACCGCCGCATCGCCCCGGTTGCGCACGTCGTCGATGATCTGCGCCACAACCGCATCCACATCCGGGCTGTCCTCGCGCTTGGCCGAGAGCAGGGTCCGGAAGGCGGGTTCGAAATCGGGCGATTTGGTATCAAGGAAAACGGGCATGATCTGGCACTCCGGGCGTTGCGCATTGGGACATATCGCCCGGAGCGCGCCGCCTCAACCCTCAGTCACCGGGGTGCAGCGATTTGCGCATCGGGTATTGCGGGATGCCGTGCCAGTCACCGGGCGGGCCTGCCGGTTGCCACCCCTGTTTCAGATAGAACGCGCGCGCCGTTTTGGTGGCAAGCAGGGTGGCTTCGGCACAGCCACGAGCCCTCAGGACATTCTCCATTTGTTGCAACAGCGCTGCGCCGATTCCGCGACCTGTCTCGGCCGGATCAGCATAAAGCAAGCTGATCTCGCCTGTTCTAAGCAGCCCACCTATTGCCAAGGTTTGACCCCCACGCGCAGCCACACGGAAATCCGCCCCGGACTGAATACGGTCCCGGATCGTGGCCGGATCTTTGTTGGCAGTCCACAACGCGATCTTGGATGGGTCATCCAGGTGATCCGCCGCACACAGATCGCGGATTGACCGAACCCAAACGCGGCTCATATCGAATACATCGAACACGGTAGCCGGGCGGTATTCCAAGGCGTCGCACTCTTGCAAAAAGGCCTGTGATATCCCGCGCTTGTTCTGCATCTATTCGGGATGATGCGGGGCCTGACCGGAGGGGGCCTGATAAGGGCGCGTGACGTCCTTGAGGGTGGCATCCAGCGCCTCGACCGTCAGGCGGATCGCGCCGTCACCGGCCAGCGTCAGCAGGACATGGCCCGCGCCATCCTCGCCGGGTTCGAAAACAACCGACAGCAGTGACATGATCATGTCGGTGTCACCGCGATCAATGCCCTGACTGGACACCGAGAGAACCGAACCGAAGACCAGCACCGACTGCACCCGTTCGAACGGGCGGTCGCGGCGGGCGGCGGCATCCTTGTCTTCCCAGCGAAAGCGGTTCAGCAGCAGGCCAAAGCGGCGCTGCGCCGGTTGCCACTTCATCTCGGTCACCGGAAACACGGCATCCTGCGCGAGGGTCGAGATCACCTGAAGGTCATCTGCATCCTCGGCCCCCAGATTAAGCGGCGCCTCGCGCCCGTCTTCAAAACTTGCGTCTGTCATTGGCCCTTGATCCGTTCAATCTTTGCACCCACGCCTTCCAGCTTGCGCACCACATGTTCATATCCGCGGTCCAGATGATAGACCCGGCTGACCGTTGTTTCCCCTTCTGCCGCCAATCCGGCAAGGATCAGCGAGACCGAAGCCCGCAGGTCGGTCGCCATCACCGGGGCGCCTTTCAGACGCTCGACGCCGGTCACCGTGGCGGTGCCGCCATGCACCTCGATCTGCGCGCCCATGCGCACCAGTTCGGGGGCGTGCATGAAGCGGTTTTCGAAAATGCGTTCTTCGAGAACCGAGGTGCCCTCAGCCGTGCACATCAGCGCCATCATC